>PFXB01000127.1:0-24241 GCA_002791435.1 candidate division WWE3 bacterium CG_4_9_14_3_um_filter_43_9 | reverse complement strand
CTCAACTCACACGGCAGAGCCTGCAGGTATTCACAGCGCTCGACTTAAAAACACCGTTGAAACTTGGAATTTTTCCGCCTCCTCTTGTTTGCATTATGGGATTGACATGTATTTAGCCGGATGTTAACATGTTAAGTATTAACATATACTTAACATGTATTTAACATAATCTAATATGACAGATATGACAAGTAAAAATTTAACTTTACCCTATTTCAAGCTAGATAAGCCTGATTTAAAAAGAGTAGATAGAGGGAAAATATTCGGCAAGACTGAAAATATAGCAGAATTAGCTCAGTTTTTACAGAGAAGAAATGAGCCGCAATATTTATATTGGGACGAAGTAAAGCATAAAGAAACTCCTCATGGTTTTACTTCTGAAGAAGCCTGGTTTTTTATTAAGCAATTTAGGACTATTGTTTCGCGGGATACACCGATAAAAAGTGAAAAAGGAGATTATTTTAAATGGATTAGATTGTCTTACGTTGATGAATTTTTACATAAAATTGATGTTAGTTCCGGTGGTCAAGTATTTACTTCGATGGACGTTTTGTCGGATTCAAATAAGCAGAAATTTATCTCAAGAGGTATTTTAGAAGAAGCTATAGCCTCAAGTCAACTAGAAGGAGCACATACAACACGGCAAGCCGCCAAAAAGATGATTGTTGAAAAAAGAGAGCCAAGGAATAAAGATGAACAAATGATTTTAAATAATTACAATACGATTTTTAAAATTGATGAGGTTTATAAAAATCAACCTTTATCGAAAGAATTATTATTCGAGTTACATAGAATGTTAACTGAAAAAACAATAAAGAGGGAAGAACAGGGAAGATTAAGAAAAAATTCAGACGGAATAGTCGTACAGGGCCAAATTGGATCTCAAGAATATATAACCCATATTCCGCCTGCAGAAAAGTTTGTCAAAGAAGAAATAGAGAAACTAATTGATTATGCGAATGATGCGGACGATAATAAATTTTTACATCCAATCATTAAAGCCATTTTTTTACATTTTTGGTTTGGCTACTTGCATCCCTTTACAGATGGAAATGGCAGATTGGCAAGATCTCTTTTTTACTGGTATTTGCTTAGAAAGAATTATTGGACGTTTATGTATCTACCGATTTCTTTAACTATCAAAAAAGCTCCTATTCAGTATGCAATGGCATATATTTATTCTGAACAAGACGCATATGACGCGACTTATTTTTTTGATTTTCATATCAGGAAAATAATGCAAGCCCTCAATGATTTCAATGAATACGTCGTTAGAAAAATTTCAGAAAACAAGGAAATAGACAAGATCATCAGTACAAATTTATATTTAACAGACAGACAAAAACATTTGCTGCATTATCTAGCTTCAGATAGTAATACGCATACCACCGTTACTTCTCATGCGATTCTGAGCAGTATTTCCAGACAAACGGCCGCCAAGGACATAAAAGAATTGGAGAAAGTGGGCTTGGTGCTTGGGGAAAGAGAGGGTAAGTATATCAAATATCGAGCTACCAAAAAATTGCTAGAGGCATTATCCGGTAATTAGTTTTCTTAAAATGTTAGTAACAGGTTCTAACTTCGTTCAACCCGCAGTATTCTTTAGTAAGAAAGTACCATTTTGAAACTAAACGAGCTTTCCAGACTAATAGCCCATTAATTTACTTATAGAATCATGCTGAATCATTTATACTTCAGCCAACGCCCGTCGCCTGTTTCAAATTAAGTCCAGAGGGAATAGAGCCTCTACCCGAAAAAACAACCTGTTGCCCGAGGAGTTAAAAGGAAGGAAGTATTATAAGAAAAAAGAAACATCATGAATGAAATTGAAATTAAGTTTATCGTAGAAAAGAAACTTACTCCCTTTCAAGAAAGTTCTATCTTGAAGCTGCAAAAGGAGTGTTTTAGTGATGTAGACAGGCAGTCAATAGAAGAAGATTTTATCTCTCAAGAGTTTGGGAGGCTGTTTGCATATCAAGGCAGAAAAATTGTCGGAATGCTCGGTTTATTCAAACGAAAAATTAAATTTGGCGAAAAGGAGATAGTTTTTGGCGGGACGGGTGGAGTATGCGTTGCAAAATCAATGAGAAGAAAAGGTATTGCAACGAAGATGTTGAAAGAAGGATTAAAATTACTGAAGAAGGAAAAGTGCGATATAGCCTGCTTTAATGTTGACTTGAAAAAGGAAGCCTATCTACTCTACGAAAAAGTAGGTTTTAAGACGATGATGAGGAAAATTTCTTTTGAAAACATTAAAGGTGAAATTAAATACGATGCAGGAACCATGTTTATCCCGCTTTGTTCGCAAGCAGTTTACGATTATGTCATGCAGAGCAAAAACACCTTTCATTACGGAAAAGGGTATTGGTGAAGCCGAACAGGGGAAGGTTCAAACTGAAATGTACCCGGATAAAGATAAGAATTTGTTACCGGATGAGCTGAGGGGAAGAAAGTATTATACGGAACGCAAGAAAAATTGATATGATAAGCTGGATAATCAAACATCTCAATAAAGAAATTTAAAAAAACGGAGTTTACTATTATGCCCGACCAACTTTCATCTGTTGCCGAAAAGGCAGAATTTTCCGAAATTGTCCATGAAGCTAGAGGAATCTTGAAAAGACAAAGAGGGACGATTGAACTTTCAATAGGAGCGTGGAACGCCGGTCTTAGTAAATGGGACAATGCAATCTCTGTGCAAGGAAGATTGTTGCGGCAAAGGTTTGAGGCATATTTGAAGAGAGATACTACCGTATTAGATTGGTTAGATAATAGAGTGGCAA
Organism: candidate division WWE3 bacterium CG_4_9_14_3_um_filter_43_9; assembly: GCA_002791435.1. Classification (GTDB taxonomy): domain Bacteria; phylum Patescibacteriota; class CPR3; order CPR3. The sequence goes on along the minus strand of PFXB01000127.1, from coordinate 21,458 downwards.
TAGACGAAGGAGGGTTGGCGGTGGCTGACTATCTGGAATCGCAAGGAGAGATAGCACTTTGGATGGCAAGGGATGAAATGGGCGGAGAGCGAATAATTGAGACATTCCCCCCAGGAGCGGTTACGGAGCAGGAAAATGAATCTTTACTAAGAGCGGAAAGAGTATTCTATCTAGCGAGGAGCATTAGAGACAAACTTACGGGTCAACATTGAAAGTACAAAATATGAATCTCCCTGAGCCTGACGCTCATGGTACCTGCTTATGCAGGCAGGTTTCCTTTTGCTCGCCCAAGCGAGCTAATTTTGATTTTAAATTGCTTTGGGCAATTTTGTCATATCTCCAATCTTAAGGTTGAAGCGCAATACTCGGAACTGGTTTCAGAACTCAGTTTCATGACGGGATAAAAGGATAGAAGATTTATTCCTTTTGTCTTTTTATCTCACTACGAAATCAGTCTCCTCACCAAAATAAAAGGAATAGAATGGAAAACAAAACATACTCAGATTCCAGGTGTTGAACGATTTGATGCACGAGAAGGATTTGGAGGATTTAAGGCATGGTCTCAAGAAGAGCGTTCTTTGCTTAAAGCAGCTCAACAAGACGGTTTAATTTTACCAGAAACCATAATGGAAATTTTAGAGGATGGAATTGAATTAGGGTACCCAGACCAGGCGATTTTGGATTTCGAGGATTGTTGCCATAAAGGCAATGTTAACCGAGATGTTACGGTTGAATCTAATTTACTCTCCGCAAGTCCACAGGCTCAAAAATATCACGGAGCGGTTCCTGAGTTTGATTATTATCCTGAACATGCTGGTGACCCGGAAATTGTGGCTTATCTTCAATCCGCCAAAGCCACCCTCAAAGATTTCTATGAGAGTGAGTGGTTTAGAAGACTTGCAAAAGATAAGGAATTTTTAGAAGCCCGCAGAAAAGCAGACGAGCTGGAAGCAAAAGGATTGACTGAACTAAGAGCCAAAAGAGCCAAAAAAGCAGCGCCGTAAACTTTTTTTAACAAGGAGAAAATCCGATGACCAGCAAAGACGTGCTTGAGTTTTTAAAAAAGAATGACTTGTGTGTTTTAGCCACGGCAAGTCTTGAAGGCAAACCAGAGGCGGCAGTTTTGGTTTATACCATTCAGAACAACTTTCAGATGTATGTTTTTACCGAGACAAATACTCGGAAATATCCAAACATTAAAGAAAATAATCAAGTGGCACTCGTTATTGGCGGGTTGAAAAATGACCCGACTGTTCAGCTTGACGGCAAAGTCTGCGCACTTTACGGCAAAGAGGCAAGGGCAGCCAAAGAATATACCCTGAATATTCATCCCGAGTGGAAAGACTATTTCGAGTCGCCCGCGGGTGTGTGGTTTAGAATCGCCCCTTTTTGGTTACGATACAGCGATTTTGGGAAACAACCGCCGGAAATTTTTGAAACTGCAATTTAACCTTTTGATTGTCCAAAGGAGTAAAAACATGTCTCATTTTGTTGAAGTTTGCATCTATGACGTCAGAGTAGAAAAAGAAGAGATGTTCGAAGAACTGATCCGCAAAGTTATCAAACACCATACCGAATTTCCGGGAGTCTTTGACGTGCGCTATCTGAAGCGGACTCACCGGCCGACCAGTTTCGGCGGCGCCAAAAGAGGCGAGCCGGCCATCAAGCTTACGCGTAAACCAGAGGCTCTCACCTACGTTTTATATTGGGAAGTCGACAACGCGCAAACCCACGGCAAAGCTACGAAATCCGGTCTCAAGCACTTCTTCAAAGAATTCAACCGCTGCTTAGTCAAGCCTCCTAAAATGATTTTAGGAGAAAGAATTATATAGCAGTTATAGAATATGATAAAATAAAAGAAAAGACAAAAAGAAGGAGGAATATTATGCCGAAAATAAGCAGAAAGACGTTTCTAAAAGTCGCCACTCTTGCCGGAGCTGCTGCTGTTTTAAGTGGTGGTAAAGGACCGGAGGGGGTTACTCCTGAACCAGCTGAAGTAGAAAAGACACTGGCGTCGGAAGGAGAAAGACCCGCAGCTTCTTTGGGTGTTTTTGAATATGAGTTGAGCGGTGAAAAATTGGATGTCCCGGGTTTAAAAATAAGTCTGACGGCCCTGGGTTTGCTTGGCAAAGACAGTCCGGAACTGTACGCTACTGTTGTGCAGGACGGAACCCCTGTGGCTACCGTCAATATTACTGACATCCAACATTTAGTTTTATTGGGAAGAGGAGTTTCTGAACCGCGAACAGATGGACTTCAACCCGATGAAATCGTTTTACCCGTCACCGACGATCCAAGAAAAGCAGGATGGTTAAAAGACCGTGGTTATTATGTCCTCAGTCCAGATAATCCTAAAATGGTTTATACAAGCGAAGCCCAAGTTAGTGTAACCGGTTCTTCCGGCAGGAAAGGGCTAGTAATGGATACGGGTGGAAATTTATTGGTCCAATACGGAGATGATCGTGAAACCAAAACAGTCAATGTTGAAGAAGCTGCCGGTTTTGTCCATAGTCATTAATCGCCGGAAAATCCGCACTAAAGCTAACAACCTTCCCAACAACAAGTATGGCAAAATTGTTTCTTTTATAAATCCAGGGGCGGGTGATTGCCTTTTTTCTCGTATTTAATATCTACTTGGAAAATCTAGCCTTGAAAGCCAAAACGTTGTGTCGTGATTAGTTTTTTCTGAATACAATTTTTACCCTACGGCTTTCTGTCTACCGATGGGTGGAGATTTCTTGTGGCCAACGCGCAAACCCACGGCAAAGCCACCCAATCCGGTCTCAAGCACTTCTTCAAAGAATTCAACCGCTGCTTAGTCAAGCCTCCTAAAATGATTTTAGGAGAAAGAATTACATAGCTTCACTTTCTAAAGTGAAGCTGGTATACTATTTTTTATGGTTAATGCAGTTTATTCTTTGGTGGCGGTTTTGATTGTCAGTTCAATCTCCCTAGTCGGGGTTTTGTTCCTACCGCTCCAAAAAGAGGATTTAAAAAAGATCATCTCCTTTTTAGTCTCTTTTGCCACCGGCGTTCTTTTCGGAGACGTTTTCCTGCACCTTATTCCAGATATTTACGAGAGGATGGGGTTGGAGATCAAAATTTCTCTCCTGATTCTGGGCGGCATTTTTCTCTTTTTTACGTTGGAAAAAATGGTCAAGTGGCACCACTGTCACGACCCTGAATGTAAAGAGCATAGCAGCAGCATTGCCACCATGAATTTGATCGGTGACGGACTGCACAATTTTCTGGATGGGGTTTTGATTGCCGGCAGTTTTTTAGCCAACTTTACTTTGGGGATCACAACCACTCTGGCCGTTTTAGCCCATGAAATTCCACAGGAGATCGGCGATTTTGGGGTCTTGCTTCACGCCGGCTATTCCCGTAAAAAAGCGTTGCTTTATAACTTTATTTCGGCACTGGCAGCTTTGCTGGGGGTTTTGGTTGTGATTTTGGTGAGAATCAAAATTGAAGACATCTATCTTTATATTCTGCCGGCAACGGCCGGCGGATTTTTGTATATCGCCGGCTCCGATCTTTTGCCTGAACTCCATAAAGAACTTCATCCTTCACAAGCTTTAAACCAGTTTTTAGGCATCGGCTTAGGAATCCTTCTGATGTTGGCCATGCTTAACCTGTAGCAGTTAATATTTGAGACGATAGACATGTTTTTTGGGGTTCACCTTAGTCACGGTTATCTCTCCGCCGGCTTTAACCATATTTTGGATGGATTTAAAAAGACCTAGGTAGTATTCTTTGGGATAGGGATTATTTTCAACGGTAAAAATTGCTCCCTGCTCGGTAAGATTTTCGTACGTAAATTTCACAAAAGGAGCGAAGAAGAAAAACAGACGGCTACCGTTTTTAACCAGATTGACGAAGCTGTTGCCCCATAAAGACAGCAAGATTTTTCCCAAACTTGAATCTCTGACGGTTTCAAAATCATGATGCCCCAATTTTTCCCAGGAGGCAGGCGAATCATCTCCATAAACCACTTTGGCTGTCGCGCGCAACATCTCGATTTCTTGCGTCAAAGGATATTTGCGTACCGGCGAGAGTTTGTCAAGATTAAGACTTGGCAGCAATTTTTTTAGTTTTTCAATGCCGCGTGGACCTTTCATCTTTTTGACAAAATTGGCATCCTCGATTAAAAAGAAACCAGGAACTTTTTCTTTTTCGCTTTCCATACGGATTCTCCCTGTTTAATTAACCGTTTGCGTATCGGGCATAAGACTATCTTTTTACCAATAGACTTCATAAATATATTTTCTGCCGCCGGCATCCTTAACCGTGATTATCCCATGACTTCCAATAAAATCTCTCAGAGCCAGGAAGTATCCCAGATAATATTCCCTGGGATAGGGATCGTTCTCAATGGTGAAGATGGCATGATGTTTGTCTAATTCTTGATAACTAAAGGTGATAAACGGCGCGAAGAAGTGAAAAAACCGGCTGGCGTTTTTGATTAATTTAACCACATCTTTGCCAAAAAGAGAGATTAGAACTTTGCCTAAATTTGAATTGGCCATGGTTTCAAAATCGTGCCGGCCAAGCTTGGCCCAAGAAGTCGGCGAATCGTCCCCGTAAATTATAATAGCGGCGGCTTTCAAGAGCGCAAGTTCGTGTTTTAGAGGATATTTGCGGAAGGGCGAGATCTTGTCAATGTCGATTTCCGGAAATATTTTCTTAAGTTTGGTGATACCGAACGGCCCTTTTTCCTTTCTGACGAAATTCACGTCTTCCAGCAGGAAATATCCAGGGACCTGGTTTTTATCATAATCGATTTCCATAAAGTTATTATATACTCAACTTTCCTAAAAATTCAAAAAATAACGCAGCTGGCTGAAGGAAAGTCAAGAGTAAAAAGTCAAAACTCAAAAGTAATTTCTATAGGTAAACCAAATTGGTTTAGCGTATAGATCCGCCAGGCAAGCGGACAGGCACACCATAGGCACGTTTTCTAATGGGTAAGTCCTGAAAACGACCACCAACAATGATATAATTAGGTCGTTATGAAGGGATATTCTTGTCCTCGGTGTCAAAACAGAAAGTTTTACTCTGTCAGAAGGAGTAAAAAACGGTGTAAAAACTGCCGATACGGGTGGAAACCAAAGATTGCCTGATTAGGGCTAATGAAAACGGTTTGGAAAAAGATTCTGTTTTGGTTTGTTCTCGGGCATAGCCTAAGGACCATCAGTGCACAAACGGGGTTAGCCATTACTCGGTGGAGAAAACGGTGGGTATAGCCAGAAAAGTAATGGTGCAAGATGTTCCCGGAGTTTTCTCCGGAACAGTAGAGGTAGATGAAACCTATCTGGGAGGGCAGAAGAAAAACAAACGGAAAAGTCAGCTTAAAAAAGAATCGGAAAGCAAACGAGGCTTCGGAACAACAAAACAACCCGTGTTTGGCATTTTAACCCGTCAAGGCAAGGTCTTTGCCAGGTTGATTGAGGATGCCGAAGCGATAGATTTGCTGCCGATCATTACCAGGAAAGTCAAGGCCGGCTCAAGGGTTTGTTCCGATACTTGGAGAGCTTACACCGGACTAGCGGCTAAAGGATATGTCCACCGAACGGTAGAACACGGAGCAAAGGAATATGTCCGGGGCAAAAATCACATTAATGGACTGGAAGGATTTTGGGGATACCTAAAAAGAAAGTTGGCGGCCAAGGGAGGCGTTAAAAGAAAATATCTTCCTCTCTTTCTTGGTGAGTATGTTTGGAGGTATAATTACCGAAGGTTGGATGTCAAATTGCAAACAGACCGTTTGTTTAAAAAAGTGATCGATTTTAGTGGCTAAAATCAGGAATTACCCTTCTAATTAAGTTTGTCTATAATCGCAGGAGAGAACCACGGGTTTACCCGTGGGTGAATCCTTCAAAAATATTCGACGAAGTCGCCCGCCGATTCGACGGGAACCTGCGATTTCAGAGTACCACGGCGTAAAGCCTGTGGGAATCTATAATTTTTAAGGTTTAAACATTAAAAATTCTGAATTAAAAATTAAACCTATGTCATCCCGTACTGGATGCTGAATCCCGTAGGAATGAAGGAAGGAGACTTCGTAGCGGCAACAGCAAGAATCGCCATGATCCGAGAACATGGAAACCTAAAGGTTTCCGCTACGGCGATAACCATGATAATTTAAGATGGAAACCTAGCTTGCCAAGTAAAGCTAAGCTTTGATAAGGCGCAACAGCAACCCAAAAAACAGGTTCGACCTGTTGTACTTTCGGTATATCTTCGGGTTTTCAAAAAGGAGATTAAGATGAAAGTCGGAACGGCGCAGCTGCCCTTACATTTTGGCAGTGCTCCCAAATGGCTTTTCGAACGCATGGTACCGTTGGCGCGGCAGATCGCTTTATATATCATTGAGGATTTTGGCGTTTCTGATCTACTTTACAAATTATCCGATCCCTTCTGGTTTCAGGCTTTAGGTTGTGTTTTGGGTTTTGACTGGCATTCTTCAGGATTAACCACCACCACGACCGGAGCTCTCAAGGAAGGGTTGAAAGGCTTGGAAAAAGAAACAGGTTTTTTTATGGCCGGCGGCAAGGGAGCAACTTCCAGAAAAACTCCGCACGAGATTGAAGCTTTCGGCCAACAATACGGCTTTGATGCCGCGCCCTTGGTGTACGCTTCCAAAATGTCGGCCAAAGTCGACAGCAGTGCCCTGCAGGATGGTTACCAGCTTTATCATCATAATTTCATTTTTACCGATCAGGGGAAATGGATTGTGATTCAGCAGGGTATGAATGAGAAAAATAAGATGGCGCGGCGCTATCATTGGATTTCGGAAACGGTAAAAAGTTTTGTAGAGGAGCCGCAAAACGCGATCTGCTGCGATCGGAAAGAAACCGCCGTTTTAAACTTAATCGCTTCTCAAAGCCAGGGGATCAGAAAGTTGGAAACAAAACTCGTAAATGAAATCTCGCCTGCCGGGCTCGTCAGTCATTTCCAAAAAATCGATACCCTTAAACTGCCTTTCCACCACCCGATCTATGCCGAGGATTTTGATCTTGGCAGACTCAAAAAAATTTTACAATTCGTCAAAGAAACCAAACCTCAAGATTTTGAAGCCTTGTTGTCGGCAAAAGGTGTCGGTCCAAAAACACTGCGGGCGCTTTCTTTGATTGCCGAACTAATCTACGGCCAAGCCCCTTCCTTTCGCGACCCGGCCCGTTTTGCTTTTGCCCATGGCGGCAAAGACGGCTACCCCTTTCCGGTGGAGCGAACAACCTATGATGCTTCGATCGGGGTTTTGGAAAAAGCGGTCAGATGGGCAAAGCTGGGGTATTATGAAGAAAAGAGAGCCTTGAAGAGATTACACCAATTGACGGGCAAAACTTAAGGGTCAAAAGTAAGCCAAAAGTCAAAAAGGTAGTTCTCCATAAAAGTCGAACAATAAAATTATTATGCTTCGACTCATACCGACAAAGGCGGGAGCATGGAGAAGTACATTACTGTCATTCTGGTGACTTGCCGACTCGGCGGGGGCTCCAGAATTAGATTCTGGACTGAGCCAGAATGACGTAAAATAGACTAGATAAGGATGACCAAAAGGGAGGCGGGGAGGATACCACGGCGGCAGGCCGTGGTAGTTCATGTCCGGGGGTTTTCCCAGCTGACGATAAACTCACAATGCTCAGATGAGAACACTTTCGTTTCTATCTTAGGGACAGCCTTAAAAAATTCAACCGCGCCGCTTAGGACCCCAACAATATATTCAGGTGGACGCGGATCTTCTTTGATGATGATTTTAACCTTTCTTTCTCCCAAATCTTGACATTCGCGCACGCCGAAGTTAGTTATCATTCCCCAGAGTTTGGCAATGGAAAGGGCGGTTTTCCTTAGATCTTTAGCGTACAGTGCCAGCACCGTTTTTCCCACCATGCTTTGGGCAAAAGTCAGCCAGGAAAGTTTACCCATCTCAAAGATAGCTTCCTTTCTGTCTTTATCCTTGAAAATAATTTTGGAGCCTAGTTCTAGGAGTCTAAGGTGATCTTCCAGCGGATATCCTTTGAAGTTGGAGAAAGTGAGTGGCTTGCCGAACTGTCTTTCCAGTTCGCAGAGAGCCTTTTCACCCTTTTGTCCGTGAACCTGATCGACTATTTCTTGGAAAAACATTCCCTTGAGTAACTTTTCCATAATCACAATATACGTCAAGTTCAAAATAATGTCTACCCTTAAAAACCACTTTGAAGCAACTGTAACTATTCAGTTTTCTCCAAACACAGTGTAATTTTGAAGTTGCTGTTTAGTGAATCGAAATGGCTAAAACTGTCATCCCGAGTCCGCCAGCTGGCGGAGAGGGACCCCTTTTTTAAAAACCAGAAGGGATTTCTCGATTACGCCTTCGGCTTCACTCGAAATGACAATCTACTGGAAAGAACCGAATAAATACAAACAACTTAATTGACAAAATGAATTGAAAAATTTAAGATGAAACTCATGTTTTTAACTCCCCATGCTGTGGCAGGAATTGTCATTGCTGCTAAAATCCAAAATCCTTTCCTGGCAATTATCCTGGCATTTTTTTCGCACTTTGTTTTGGATGCCATTCCTCACTGGACAACGAGTATTACCAATCTGTTGCGAGACAAGAAAGCCTTTGTAGTCCTTCTCATAGATTCCTTCTTATCGCTGGGTCTGGGTTTGTTTTTTGCCTTCCGGGAAGGTTTTTCGACATCTAAATTTTGGTTAATTTTGATCTGTGCTGGAATGGCCATCCTGCCGGATGCCATGCGGATTCCTTTTTACTTTTTTCATTGTCGTTCCCGTTTTTTTCAAGGTTGGGAAAATATCCATATCAGCATAGATCAGGATGTCCGCCGTAACACTCTTTTTTTCGGGAAAAAGACCTTCGGAATTTTAACCCAGATGTTGGCTATACTGTTACTTTTTTGGCTTTTGCTTTCATAAAGCGGTGGATGAGAATTAAGAAGAAGGCTAAAAGTCCCCCCAAGACAATCAAGAGCCACAGTTTTTGACGGCCCGAAAAAAGTAAAGCCGCACTTCCTAAAATTGCCGTGAGAATCCAATAGATCACTGCCACTTGTCTTTGACTCAAACCCAGATCAAGCAATTGATGGTGCAAATGTTTCCGGTCTCCCCAGATGGGAAGCCTTTTTTTGCTTACTCTCCGCAAAATTGCCCAGGCCGCATCCAGAGTGGGTATTCCTAAAACCAAAACTGCGGTGGCCACTTTGCCTCCGGAAAGAATGGCCAGAACCGCCAAGAAAAAACCCAAAAGCATGGAAGCGCTGTCTCCCGGCAAGATTTTAGCCGGATGCCAGTTAAAAATCAAAAAAGCCAAGGTGGCTCCGACAACCATCAGACAGATTTTAATAACCGTCCATTGGCTGGCGTCATAAGTCGTAAACGGAAGTGCTAACAGAGCCAAGGTTCCGGCAGCAATAATCACAAACCCCGGCATTTGTCCGTCAACTCCCGAGGACCAATTGACCAAATTCATCGTCCACACGATCCAGAAGAGAGCGAAAAGATCAGCCAGAAGCAAGAGATGGTGTTCGCCGAAAAAGTTGAGAGTGATATTGACGACATCCAGACGGATGAGTCCGCCGAAAGGATTGGTGATGTAGGTGATCCCGACCCCGGAGAGGACGATTATTCCGGCGGCTACAAATTGCGAGATAAAACGTAATAAGGGATGAAGGTTGTATCTATCATCCAAAAGTCCGTCGATTACGATAATAGTGGCTCCTAAAATTAAGCCGATTAAGTGTTTTTCCAAAGGGCAGAAGATCAAAATCGAGACAACCAAGGCGATATAAATTGGTAATCCTCCGGCGCGAGGCAGGGCTTTACGGTGCAGGATCGCCGGGTGGTGGTGGGTTTGAGGATCATCTTTAAATCCCCATCGGAGAGCCAACCGCATTACTAGGGGAGTCAAGATTAAAGTCGTTATGAATGGGATGAAGACTACCAGCAGAAATTCCATTTAAATCACCAAACCAATAATCTTCAAAACGCCAAGAAAACTTAAGAAAATAATAAAAAATAGGGCAATGATCAAAACCCGCGAGAGGACAGGCTCGCGCTTATAGTTCAGTTGGGCCAAGGTGAGATTGATGGTCGAAAAAATACCCAGGACTGACGGAACCAACCAGAGAATTTCTTTGCCGGCCAGTCTTTCGCCCCCGCTTAAGTTGTAATAAAAGGGAATTTGGGGAGGAAGAAATGAGTATTGCCAGGAAAGGATGACGAGCAGACTTGAAAACACAAGCGCAATTCCAATCAATGAAAATTCGCTTGATTTGTCTTGAAAGATTGAAAGCTTGGGAAAGAGGGATTTATCCTTTAATCTTTTTGGATCTTCAGAGTTGGAAACTACCCTCTTTTTGATAAGCGATTTTTTTGCAAACCAAGACATAGTAAAACCTCTCTTTCAAATTTAACCTGAAAGGACGACCATGGTAAAGGTGTCATCCTTGATCTTATCCAAATTGTCACAGAATCGCTCTTTCCTGGATTCTGGAGTTTCCGCCGACTTGGTGGGCTCTCCTTCTCCTTTAAGGAGAAGGAATACTTCTGCAATCCTCCTTCCCACTTCCCTCCGTTTTTTAGAGACGTTAGAGGTTTGTTAGAGGTTTTGTTAGAGGTTTCTCCTCTTGCAAGAGGAGAAACCTCTTGTTAACCTCTTGTTTCTCTTGTTTTCGGTGGACAGTCGGCTGCCAGTTGCGTTTTGAGTTATTTTAATGACCTTTCCCCACTCTTTTCTCAGAAACCTTATACTCAATTCGGCGATTGAGCATAATCCGGGTATGCGCATCCAATCCAGGCAGTGTGGCTAAAAAAAGAGTAATAAAGGGCATTAAAAACCATTGCAGAAAGGAGAGGATCCGAACCCAGATTTTGTCACTCTTATTTTGCGGCGGATGGGAGAGAAGATCGAGAATAATAAAAGCACAGGTCAGAACCAAACACACGGCCAGAATATTTCTCGCAAAGATGGAAAAATTGTAACCCAAGACGGTTTCTTTGAGCTGAGGATTGATAACCACCGGCAGATTTACCCCCAAAGTCAAAAGAAACCAGGAGGTGGGCCACAGGAAATGAGCCTCATAAGAGCGAATCACTAAAAGAGTTCTCCTGAAAAAAGGAATCTCCGGGTGTTTGGCCCATTGCACGATAATATAGGGGATATCGGTCACTCCCCAGGCGTGACGGCGGTTTTGCACATAGCGGTTTTTCAAAGCATCAAAAAAGTCGTTCCCCTCGATTGAATCTCCATGATTGGTAAGATAGATAGGCATCGTTTCCACCTCTCCCTTGAGATTAAAAAAACATTTAAAAAACATATGCCAATCTTCGGGAATAATGTCGGTATCCCAGAAACCCACCTCGAAAACCATTTTCAGGCTGGCTGAATAGGTGGAATAAGGCAGAAAGAATCCCTCCTGGAACGGCAGGGCCATTCTCAGGACCGAATCAATGGCAGAGACCAGGCGTACGGGCAGAATGGTCCTGTCCAGATTGGCATATTCGGTGAGTAAGCCTTGCCAAAATTTGCGATAGCGGTTTTGATCATTCAAAAAAAGGCAGGTTAAAGCCGCAAAATACTGAGGGTTAAAAAGGGAATCGACGTCACAAGAAGTGATGGTTAGAAAATTGATATCCATGTTTTTGCGGTCAACCAGATCCATCTTGATCTTTCTTCCTGCCCAGGCTTCGTTGGATGACTTGCCCTTGAGTTCTCCGGGAAGATCAGGATGAAAAGTGGCAGTAATAAGGCCAAAAGTGTCGCCAAATTCGTCGCTGAGATGACGGGCTTTTGCTTTAGCCTCCGCTCCCTCTCTTTCTTCCATGGCTAAGACCACGATGATTTTGCGAGATGATAAAGTCTGAGCTGCCAGGTATTGCAAATTAATGCGGATTTTTTCCTCCAATTCCTTGTAGTTGGGAATGATGACAATGTGCGAAACCTTTTCAAAGTCGGGATGCTTTTGCGCCAAGGAGAGCCAATTCATTTTTTCGTTTCTTTTGATGGTTATAAATCCAAAAACGGCGGAAACGGCATACTTGGCGGATTTGTAAAGCCAATAGACGGCCATGAGAATGATAAAATAGGCCATTACTTTCGGAATTAAAAATGAGGCCCAGATCGGAGAAGTGATTGCCAGCCAGGTTACAAGACCAATGACAATTTCGATGACTCTTTGAGATTTCATGGCTTTTTTCGGTTAGTCCTTTAAAAACAGAATGTCACTTTTGGCCATGCCTGTCATTCCCAACTGACAAGGGAATCCAGGTTTCCATTTTTGACGCAAGATTAAAGCCAAAAAGTTTTTAACTTTAAACTAGGTTTTGAGATTTACACTTTGAACTTTAAGTTTGCTTTTCGAAAGCTAAGCTTTCCATACTTGCTTCCTACGGGATCCTTCGACTTCGCTCAGGATGACATTGTCCTGTATGGGACGACAAATTGTTTTAACAAAGTTGCATGTCTATTTTACCATTTTTTCAGATCTTTAAGCTTAAAAAAACGGATGGCATTAACACTAGTTTTCTCAACCAGAATGTTCAGGTCAACTTGCCTTAAATCCGCCACCTGGCGGGCAATTTCCCAAAGATTTTGCGGTTCATTTCTTTGACCCCGTTGGCTTTGAGGCGGCAATAAAGGCGAATCAGTTTCCAACCAGAACTTGTCCGGCGGAATGGCGGCGGCTGTTTGCCGGATCGGATCGGCGTTGGGATAAGTCACTATAGCGGTGAAAGAAATGGAATAACCGCTCTTGATTGCCGTCAACGCTTCTTTCAATCCATATGACCAGCAATGGAAAACCGCCCTGACATCGTATTCTTTGAGAATCGCCAAGGTCAAGTCAAATGCATTTCTGGAATGGACAATCACAGGCAAATTGTATTTTTCTGCCAGCCGCAACTGTTTTTCAAAAGCCACCCTTTGTTTTTCAAGTATTTCGCGGTTCTTTCTGCGGAAAAAATCCAATCCGCACTCGCCTAAGGCGACAACTTTAGGCTTGAGGATCAATTCTTCCAAGGCAGAGGCAGAGAAAGTATCAATCTCGTAAGGGTGTACTCCTACAGCCGCAAAAATCTGAGGGTAGGCTTGGGCCAGCTTTACCGCAGTTCTGCTCGTTGCCACAGAGGAAGACGGGTTGATGATGACTTTTATTCCGCCAGCGAAAGCTCTGGCTATGACTTCATTGCGATCGGTCTCAAACTCCGGAAAATTCAAATGTGCATGGGTGTCGATTAAAAAAGACATCTTCGCTCCAAAGTTTACAAACGAGGGAAAAGAGATGGTTGTACTTTAATTTTGGGATTTTTGAATTGGTCCTGGATTTTGAGAGCGGTTTGGGGTAGAAAAGGGGCCAGCAACAGTCCGATTTTGCGGATTTCATCGACGGCTGCCTGCAAGACTTTGCCTATCTCGGGCGATCCTTTCTGCAGCAACTCCCAAGGTTTCTTTTGATCGATGAAGCGGTCAATTTCCCGGATCTGTTCCCACAAAAGGCCTAAAGAGAGGTTAAAATTAAAGCTTTTCAAAGTGGCATGATAACGCGGGCAGGTTTCAGAGAGACTAATATCGGTTTTTAAAAGATCCAAATTCGATTTTTCGCATAAGGTTGCCACCCGCGAAACGAGATTGCCCAGCCCATTGGCCAGATCGGCCTGATAAGCGCTTCTCATTTTTTCTTCGGTAAAGTCTCCGTCTTGATAGGCCGGAATCTGAGAGAGTAAAAAATAGCGTAAAGGATCAATCCCATATTTGTGAATCAGAGGAAAGGGATCAACGACATTGCCCAGCGATTTGCTCATTTTCTGATCGCCATGGGTAATATACCCATGAACGAATAAGTTTCTGGGCAAAGGGAGTTTGGCCGACATTAAAAGCGCCGGCCAGAAGAGTGCATGAAAACGGATGATTCCCTTGCCGATGACGTGTAAATCAGCCGGCCACCATTTGGCGAAATTGGCCTCGTCCCAGCCGAAACCGATGCCGGTCATATAAATATCCAAAGCGTCAATCCAAACGTAAATAATTTGGTCAGGGTCGCCGGGCACCGGAATGCCCCAGCTTCGTGCCCGCTTCTTCGAGCGGGAAATAGAAAAGTCCTGTAATCCCTCATTTAAAAAAGTCAAAATTTCGTTTTTGCGGAAAGAGGGAATAATCTTATATTCGTCGCTCTGGATAAGGTGTTGCAAAGCTTCCTGATAGCGGGAAAGGCGGAAAAAATAGTTTTCTTCCTCAATCCACTCCAGGGGAGTTGCGTGCTCGGGACAAAGCTTTCCATTCTTAAGCTCGCCTGCCTGATAGAAAGCTTCACAGCCGACACAATAATAACCGGCGTATTTGCCTTTATAAATATCTCCGCTTTCCTCCAGGGCCTGCCAAAGTTTGTAAACACCCGGCCAGTGTTTTTTTTGGTCTGTTCCGCGCTGGAAGATATTTAAAGAGATATTTAAATCGCGATAGAGTTGGCGGAATTTGGCTGAATTTTGGTCACAAAGTTGCTGGGGAGTTATTCCTTCTTTATCAGCCGATTGGACATTTTTGAGAGAGTTTTCATCCGCTCCGGTTAAAAAACAAACCTCATGACCTATCAATTTTGCATAGCGCGCGGTAACATCTGCCTGAATAATTTCCAAAGCATGTCCCAAATGAGGGGCGGCATTAACATAGGGGATTGCAGCCGTGATGAAAAACTTTCCTTGAGCCATACTCGTATTTTAACATAACTGGCAAATTTTAAGCAAAGACTGTTTTAGGCAGTAGAAAGCGGGAGGTCGAATCTATTTTTGGGTTACTGCAAAGCCTTTCTCTGGATTTTACCCGTCTTGGAAACTCGACTATTTATTCTGGCTGGTAGCGGAAACCTTTAGGTTTCCACGTTCCCAGATCATGGCGAACTCAAGTTCGCCGCTACGAAATTTCCTTCCCTCACTCCCACGGGATTCTGAATCCCTCACCCCGCCTGTCGGCGAGGCAGAGATTCGGCGGGCAGGCAAGTTCAGGATGACACCGGTGGCGGACGGGATGACACTACCCTCCGTTACTGTTCGATCCGCCGAGTCGGCGGAGAGAACTACCTCTTTGGGCTTTGAATTGTTTTGTGGACAGGCGGGGAATTCTTACGGTTAAAGTAAAGTTCTAAGAAAAAAAGGAAAGCCGCCAGAAGAAGAATATTCAAAGGTTGTAAAACCTTTAAAAGTTGAAAGATGAGCAAAAAAACGACAAAAAAAGCCACCCACGCCCCATGGCGTAAAGATTGCCGAAAGATGAGGCGGGGAGAGTCGATTTTGCCGAAAGCCAAGCGTAAAAGATAGAAAAGCAGAGTGACAACGCACCACAGCTCTGTCCAGAAAGCTAAGAAAAAAAAGAGCAAGATTTTTAGACTGATTTCACTTCCGTCCGTAAAGGGTGAATGGGTTTCGCAAAGATAGAAGAGCACGGCTCCGGCAGCCAAGGTTAGCAACAGGAAAGGGATTAAAAAGCGTTGCATAGAAAGTTTTCCTTTGAAATCAGTTTCTTCATCAGATCCCCACTAAATTATAATGCGACCCGTCAGTTTTCTTTTCAACCTCAATCCGCACCGGAAACAGCTCTTTCAATTCGTCAAGATGGGTAACCACTAGAATTTTTTCAAAGTCATCCTTAATCTCATTGATAACTTCCACCAGGCGTTCCCGGCCCTGGGTGTCTTGGGTGCCGAAACCTTCATCAATCACCAGAAATTGAAGTTTGGTTCCGGCCCTCTGAGTTAAGAGTTTGGAAAGCGCCAGCCGCAAGGCAAAGTTAACTCGAAAAGCTTCACCACCGGAATACATTTCATAAGCGCGCGAACCGAGCTCGTCTGCGATCACAATCTCCAAAGTTTCAACAGTGTCGCCTTTTTTGGTGTCTTTTTGGGTTTGTAAGGTCACTCTCAAGCGGCCATCGGTCAGCCTGTCCAAAAGGTGGTTGGTTTCTTCTTCGATTTCCGGAATGGCAGTTTCAATAAGCATGGCCTGGATTCCCTTTTTCCCGAAAGCCAGGCTTAACTCTTCATAATTGTTTTTCTCTTGTGAAAAGAAATCCCGCTCCGCCATTTTCTGCAAGCGTAGTCCGGAAAGCTGTTCGCTGCGGGAAACCAGTCCCTTCGCTTCGCCTAAAATGGCGCGTGCACCCCTTTCTTCAGCCAGGAGAGATTTTTGAGCGAGCGTTTTTTCTGCTAACAATTTCTGATTTTCGGCAATCTCCAAAGCGACATCGCGTGTTTGGGCGAAAGCTTGTTGTTCTTCGGCCAGAGTTTTTTGGACCTCACCCATCGATTCCTCCTGCGCTTTAAGGTTTTCTGCCTCTGATTTTAGAGTGGCGCCAACTGTCTCCAGGGTGGTTTTTTCTTCCTCCACTCCCTTCAACTGCAGAAGCCGGGATTTCACCAACCGATGTTTTTCCTCGTCGTAATCATTCTTTTTAATCATCTCTTGGATTTTGAGCAGAGGCTCGTTTTCAAATTTAGTGGCCTGCAACTTTTGAATCTGCATCCGGTGTTTTTGATAGAGGTTAAGTTTTTGGTCGTGCTCCAGATTCAGTTTTTTCAAAACATCTTGTTGCTGTTCTAAACCGAGGGGATTACCGCACAAAGGACAGCGTTTTTGACTGTCCTTGGTTTTGGCGATCTGCTCATTTAGGTTCAAACCTTCTTGTTTCAGGTTTTGACATTGAACGAGAAGTTTGGCGATTTCCTGCTCGTTTTGCGCTTGTTTAGATTGCAGTTGGCTTTCCAGCCCGGATTTCTGAGCGATGAGTTTTATCAAAACCGACTGTTTTTCGTTCAGCTCGTCGTTTGTTTTTTGCAGGCTCATTTTTAAGGCGTATTTCTTTTCAATCTCATCTTTACGGGTTAGAGTGGATTTGAGCCTGAGGATCTGTTCTTCCTTTTTCTTTTTTTGGATCAGCCGCTCGCTCAATTCTCTTTTTTGGCGATTGATTGATTTTTCCAGCTGTTCCCGACTAGCCTTTTCGATCAAAAGAACCTCTTTGGTTTCGGTCAAAAGCTTGATTTGTTGTTCAGTCTCCGCCAATTTTTGTTCCAGGCCTAAAACTTTTTCCTCGGCTTGCTTCAACTGCATCTGTCTGATTTCGGCCTGTCCCAATTCATTTTCGATTTCGCCCAACTGAGTCTCCAGCCGCAAAATTTCCTGCCCCCTTGCTTTGGCGTTTTCTTTGGCCTTTTCTTCCAGCTCATCGTAAATCTGCAAGCCTAAAATTTCGCTTAAGATTTTCTTACGCTCAGTCGGTCCTTTGAGGGTAAATTCGTCAGCCCTGCCTTGGCGCAGGAAAGCCGAATTGACAAAAGTCTCATAGGAAGTTTTTAAGATCTGATCCAGCCTGGTCTGCGTTTCTTTAATGGTGCCTTCGGTCAGATTGGACCACTGTTTGCCTTTGGCAGTTTTGCTAAAAAGGGAAAGCTCGCTTAACCCCCTTTTCAAATTACGTGCGCGTTGAATTCTGTAGCAGGCCTTGTCCAGTCTGAACTCAAATTCGACCTCCATGAGGTTTTGTCCAAGCCTCACCAAATCGTCCGGCGATTTTCCGCGAGCCTCGCCCCAGACAGCGTAGGTAAAAGCGTCTAAAAGCGAAGATTTTCCGGCGCCATTGGGGCCAGAAAGACAGACAAGATGCATTCTGGAAAGATCAAGAGGCGGGTTGTCGTCGCCGTAGGAAGTGAAATTTTTAAGACTCAGTTTTTCTGGAATCATACTTTTTTAATTTCCAATTTCTAATTTTCAATTTTTAATCAATTTCTAATTTTTAAACATTAAACATTTCTTCACTCAAAGAGTGAACAAATTAGGAATTTAAAATTTGAAATTCCTGTCTGCTGCAGACAGGAAAACCTACTCTGCCTGCCGCCAGTGTCATCCTGAGGAGTCCCCGCCGAATCCCTGCCTCGCCGGCAGGCGGGGGCGGGGACGACGTGAGAATCCCGTGGGCAAAAAGGACAATCCAACGGGATTCCCGATCAGGTCGGGAATGACACAAAAGGGGTCAGGAATGACACAAAAGGGGTCAGGAATGACACCCTTCAAAAACGTCAAACCCTAGCCAGCGATTTCTTTAAATTCCTCCATCAGCTCCCGGCCGTATTTTTCCAAGACCTTAATCTTTTCTTTGGGATACTCTTTAGCCTCAAAGTAGATTTGCAAAGCCTGCAAGGGCGACAAGGTTTCTGCAGAAACGCCCTCCAGTCTTTGCCGCACCGAGCGTTCAACGTTCTTGGTAATTCCCGCCAAAAGATGGGCTTTCTCCTCAATGGCTTTTTTAATTTCCGCCACTCTCAATCTTTCTAAATTTTCGGTTGAGATATTCAAGACAACCTTTACAATGGTTTCTGTTAAGTCCGATTTTTGAGCTACTTTTAGAATTTTTTCGGTGGGATCAAAAGATTCACCTAAAAGATCGAAATTGAGGGTTAGAAAACGGCGCGCCGGCGTTAAAATCGGTTGGTGCTTCGCCTTTTTTTGGTCATTGATTTCGACCAGCTCAAAACTCTTTTCTTCTTTTTCTTCACCAAAATCAACCCTTTCCAGAGAACCGGAATAGAGAGTCGGCGGATCTTGTGACAAAATTTGCCTTTTGTGGATATGACCCAAGGCCACATAGGAAACGGCAGGATGGGTTAAAAGCGGAAGAGGCAGAATGGGGTCTTTGCCTAAAGTTAACGCTCGTTCACTGCCATAGACCGCTCCCTCAACCGTCCCATGGACAACGGTTACGGTCGGATATTCCGGTTTTATATTTTTATAGAGAATGGGTAAAGTTTGGGCCAAGTTTTCAAATTCTTTTCTGGAAAGCCAGGGGAGACCGATGACTTGCAGTTTGGCAAATTCGGCATTGTGCAGTGGAATTTCAATAAGCTGTAGAGTGCGGATGACAAAAACGTTGTCCATCTCCAAAGTGGAGTAAATGTCCAAAGTGTTGGCTTTGCTCGCGACATTGGGCGTGTCGTGGTTGCCGACTAGGAGTACGACCGGGATTTGGTTTTTGGAAAGTTTTAAAATCCGCTTGGCAAATTCGCGCTGATGGGTTTGGGTCGGCTCGCGATTTTTGTAAGCGTCGCCGGCAAAAAGAACGGCGTCAACCTTCCCTTCCAAAGCATAATCCACCATGAAATCAAAGGAACGCAAAAAGTCCAACAACCGGGTCGATAAACCGCTTTCGGGGTCGGTTTTCCCGTAATTTTCCATGCCAAGGTGAAGGTCTGCAAAATGGATTAGTTTCATAAAGAAAAGTCAAAAGTAAAAAGTTAAAAGTCAAAATTAAGGTAGTTCTCTCCGCCGACTCGGCGGATCGAACAATAAAACCGAAAGTAGTTCTCTCCGCCGGCTGGCGGATCGAACAATAGGATTATTCTTCGACTGGAGTCCGTTGATCCGTCCATCTGACGGAGGCGGACGAAACGGAGAAGCACCAATAAAAAAGTCAAAAGTCAAAATGCAAAAGTTCGACTTAGAAAGCTACCGGCTTCTGGCAACTGGCTAAAGAATTATCGTCATTCTGGGTATCCCTCCGATTCGGAGGGTGATTCCAGAATCGGATTCTGGACGAGCCAGAATGACAGGCTTTTTTAAATCAATTCTATTTTACTGAGAAGTTTGTAAAAAGTCGAGTACGGTTTAGCAAACGAGCCCAAGTAGGTAATTTCTTTCCCGCCCCAGGATTGCTTAAAGTGGGTAAAGTTGCGGTATTTTCGGGTCTGGGGGTAACGTTCGTCTGCGATTCCCTCCAGATCAAAAGTGTGACAGCCGGTTTTCTTGCAGGCTACCATAGCTTTCCAAAGGCAAAGATAGCTGGCGCCCTTTTTCCTGCCTGCGGGCGTTGAGGCGGCATATTTATAGTAGGCAACCTGATTGTGTGTGATTACAAAACAGCCTGCCAGCGGGTCAGGATGTTTTTCGAGAGGCTTCTGAAAAGCCAAAAAAAGTTTTACTTGTGAGAAAAAGGCATCCCGAAGGTTTTTCATTTGCTTTTTGTAAGGATGATAGAATCCCCGCTCTTTGGCGGTTTTTTCAAAAAGAGCATAGAACTGGCCGAGATCGTTACTTTCTTGCACGACCAGATTTTCTTTCAAAGCTTTACGAATACAGGTTCGCACGTCACCCTTGAAACTTTTTTCAATCTTTTCCGGAATCGGAGCCAGATCGACAAGTATGGTTTTGGTATGCAAAATGGGCGAGTCTTTCCTGAATCCTTCGGGTAAAGCGTCCATTTTGTCAAGCGTGGCAGAAGGCTCTATTTTCACAAAAAGCGCCTTTTTCTCTTTGGCAGCCTGATCAACCAGATCCATGGGTAAGGAAACGGTCGAGCGCGGGATTTTGGCAACAGAGCCAAGAAGGGGAACTTTTTTAGAATAAAGATAAACCAGATCAGCGCGGGTTGAAATTATTTCAACTTCCCAGCCCAGTTTCTGCATAAAACCGGCGTAGGCCTTCGATTGCATATAATGACAGAAGGGATAGACAAACTGATTAGAAATCATATTAGAGATCGATGGCAGCCGGTTTCACTATAGCAGGGTTCACTTTTTGGCATCAGATTTGATCTTAGAATTTTTTAAGCCGGCCAGAAAATAGCGGCTGTTGCTTAAAAAGGTATAGATTTTATACCAGGGAGACAAAGGTAGGTCAAAACTGCCTAAGTATTCTGTCTCGCGTCCACGAAACCCGCGCTTAAAAAGGGTATGCCCGGCCCAAGGGTGTTTGGGATTGGAGTCCGGGGCGACTCCCCATAGATCATAGCTTTGAAAACCTTGTTTTTTTAGTTCTCGTATAATCTCCCATTGAAGAAGATAAGTCGGGAATTTATTTTTGAAAGCCTCATCCCGCACCGAACCGGCATAGAGCAGAAAGGCTTTCTTGCCTGATTTGAGAATCAAAGCTGCAGCTAAGATAATTTCTTTAAACCAGGCTTGCGAGATCATAACTTTGTTTTGGGGCGCCATCGTCCGCCAGATTTTTTCAAACTGAGAGAAAGGGCGGGGCGGGAATTTGCCACGTTTGGCGGTTGTCTCGTAGAGATTATAGAATTCTTTCACCGGTTGCAGGTTTAAAGGATTGGTAAAATGTTTAACGCTGACTTCTTCCCGCTGCGCACGGCGGATTGAGTAGCGCGTATCTTTTTCAAAATTGTCAAAAATGGTCTCAGATTTTGGAGCCAGATTGATAATCGCAGTCTGTTGCGGCTGAATGGATTTTTTAACTTTAGTAAATCCAAGCCGGGAGAAGATTTCCGCCGCAGTGGCTGAATTTTCAGCCGGGGGTTCGATTTTCAAAAAGAGAGCCTTGGATTTGGGTCTGAGGTAGTCGGTCAGAGATTTGAGTATCTCCAAAGTCAGAGTTCTATTTTTCCAGTTGCAAAGCGGGCCATAAGGAATATAGAAAAGGGTAAATCCGAAGATCAATTTTCTTTCTAGAACCTGAGCGATAGC
>PFXB01000012.1:4421-6504 GCA_002791435.1 candidate division WWE3 bacterium CG_4_9_14_3_um_filter_43_9 | reverse complement strand
ACATTTTTCTATGTATAAAAATATTGCTTAAGAGTCAGGCTAAGCCTGATCTACCATTGAGCTACAGGCCCACCAGAATAAAATTCTAAACTCTAAATGCTAAGCTCCAAAACAAACCGACACTAAAGATTGCAACGGGAGCCTTCTCCGCCGGCCGGCGGATCGGGATGACATTTAAGAATTTAGCATCAGGAGAGGTTTTTGTCAACCAAGAGCCTTTTTCTCAAAAAGCTCTACGATGGCGTCATATTTTGGCTGGATAATTTTTCTGGCCTCAGGCAACAGCTTTTGGTAACTTTGTTTGACCTTGGCCAAGACAAACTCTCTGCCTTCTTCTGTCTCCAATTTTTTAATCGAGTAAGCCAGATGGAAAAGTGAATGAACATGGGCGAGATGTGCCATGGCATCGGCGCTGGCTAAGATTTCTGCCTCCAGAGTTTTGCGTTTCAGTTTTTGACTTCCGCGATGGGTTAAAATGGCGTGCTTGACCCTCTCTATTTTGTCACTGGGGTAATGGTATTTTTCCAAAATTTCACCGGCGAGGCGGGCACCAACAAGGTGATGTTTTTCTACCCACTCCTTATTGGTCACACTGGCATAATCGTGCAAAAGAGCCGCCAGCATCACAATTTCCTCGTCGGCCTTCAGTTTATGTGCCAGCTTTCTGGCATAGGTTACAACCGGTATAAAATGGTCTTCCCAAACAGAAGCTTTAAAATAATTAGCTTTACTGCGGCAGGCTTTTTTGACAATTTGTTCTACCTTAAAAATAATATCGGTCGGAGAAGGCATCTTAAAATATTTTAAAAATCGCTTCTTTTTCGGGTTTGTTATTTTTAATGACCTTTTGATAATAATCTTCTATTTTGAGAATAATTTTATCCCAGGCAAAATTTTGCGCATAAGCTAAGGCATTTTTACCCATCTGAACTCTTAAATTATCATCTTCTATCAATTGTGTCAGGGCCTGACGGAATTCGGAGGTGCTTTTCGGGTTTATTAAAAATCCGACATTTTTACCTTCGACAAGTTCCTGATATCCAGGATTTTTACCTGCAACTACCGGTTTGCCACTCGACATTGCTTCCAGCAAAACAATGCCGAAAGACTCATTAAAAAGAGCCGGGGAACAAAATATATCCGCTGAAGCGTAATAATGAGGCAGTGCCTGATCGTCAACTTCCCCCTCAAAATAAATCTCAGGGTCGTCATAAAAGTTTTTATAGGTCTTAAGGCTTGAACCGTTTCCCACCACGATAAGTCGCAGAGGAAACCCTTCATTTTTTAATTTTTTAAAGATGCGCAGCAGGAAATTAAGACCTTTTCTCTTTTCAACGCGACCGACAAAGAGGATATTGATAAGATTGTGGTCAAATTTAGCAAGGGGTGAGGTAGTTGGAGAGAATCTTTTTGTATCAACACCATTCGGTATAATTTCAAAAATACCGGGTGCGAATCTCTGTCCTAATTTTTCGGCTTGCTGCGAGATGGCAATTCTTCCGTGGATTTTGCGATTTAAATATTCGCCGATGATTTGGAGCAGATTTACGGAAAAAAAATTGTTTTCCAAAACAGTATGAAATGAAGCAATGTTGATAGTCGGCGAGAGTTCTAGAATCTGCCAGGACAAGGCCGGAATGTTCAGGCTGTGGAAATGAAGAATATCAAAACTCTGATGTTCGAACAAAGATCCTATCTCTTCTGAATAATCCATACCTAAGGCTAAAGTTCCCTGCGTGCCATAAAGCATCGGAAGCGTGACGCTATGGCCAATTCTGATAACATCTTGCTGTAATTTCTCTGGAATCTTGGTTGGAGGCCCAGGGGCAATAATTTTGACTAGATGGTTTAGCTTTTTCAAGTGATAGTACTGACTAAGAATATGAGATTGAACTCCACCGTATGATTCCAAGGGATAAGGAGAAACAAGACCGATTTTCATTTTTCATCCTCAGTTATAGAGAAACTGATTCCAAATTACTCATCTTGCGATAAACCAAATTGGTTTAGCGTATAGACATACTTTATGCCTACTTTTAAATACTTTTGTCTATAATTTTTCTCGCGCCTGGAGGGACTCGAA
>PFXB01000012.1:3118-4410 GCA_002791435.1 candidate division WWE3 bacterium CG_4_9_14_3_um_filter_43_9 | reverse complement strand
TGGTTCCGAAGACCAACGCTCTATCCGATTAAGCTACAGGCGCACAAAATGATTCTTTCTAGATAAACCAACTACTTTAAAATCTAAAAATCCTTTCTTGGTTTAGCGTATAGATCCGCCAGTTGGCGGACAGGCATGGCCTAAATACCAGTTTTCGAATAGGTTTGTCTATAATTTTAAAATAAATAGATCGGTAAATCAAGCTTTAGCAGCAAGATTATTCGGGTAGACTGATAAGTAAAATCTGAGCTTCTCCATTGAGACACCTGTCAGCATCCTGTCCCTGGTCAATCATTTTTTGTTCGGCCGATCTTGGCAGTACATTGTTATTGTTATAATCGCCCTGGACACCTATATATATTCCGCCGGGAACGGTACAACCATAGCGAGAGGCACCATCAGGCCAGTAATTATAATCATATTTTCCTTTCCAGGGGGTGGATTGCGGCCAACGGTCAATATATGGACCATCCCATCTCGATTGAATAATACCAGCCCATTTTTGCGGACACTGCGGACAAGTTTGTTCCGGATGAGGGTCGCTTAATGGGTTATAAGATTCGCCGGTGTCCGGGTTATAAGGCAAGGCTCTTGCTAATCCAGGATCCCATCCACGAGAGAAGTCAGGCGGATAAAATCCTATAAATTTGTCATACATTTCGGTGGCGGTTTTGAGACTCTGGGCATCAGCTTCACTGGCTGAAATCCTTGAATCTTCAAGCGACTTAACATAGTTGAGTAACAAAGCTGTAGCTAAAATTCCGATAAGCGCAACCACAACCATCATTTCAATCAAAGTAAAACCTAATTGATTGCGGGTAAGGTCACAGAATTTTTTAGATGGGCAGGTTTCTTTTCTTTTTGACATTTAAACTT
The DNA here is from genome assembly GCA_002791435.1 of candidate division WWE3 bacterium CG_4_9_14_3_um_filter_43_9. Taxonomy (GTDB): domain Bacteria; phylum Patescibacteriota; class CPR3; order CPR3. The sequence continues at coordinate 3,534 of PFXB01000012.1, read as the reverse complement.
TGAATTACACTCTGTTTGATACCTAAAGCATTACACCGCTGTTCAACATTATATAATAGTAAATCGCCATTGTGTAGTCCAACTTGTACTTCGTTAAATCGGTGATCCTGCAACCTTCTCTATCTTTTTTACAACATCGCATTGAGGATAACAATAACCTTCGATGGTCATCCAATTGAAATTGGAAAAACTGGCATGGTTAAAAATAAAAGGTATGATAGCCACCACTCTTTTGTCAGGTAGCCAAACATTCTGGAAAACATCATCAAAATACTGGGCGGTTATAGCGGCAGATTTATATTGCCACTTTGGTTGTTCTCCCTCCTTATGCGCCCAGCCCGTTTCAGTCAGAAAAACCGGTAAGTTTTCCACCCCAAAATAATTTTTTAACAAATCCATCTCCCATTTGTAGGCAG
>PFXB01000012.1:0-3069 GCA_002791435.1 candidate division WWE3 bacterium CG_4_9_14_3_um_filter_43_9 | reverse complement strand
GGAGAATTCCGGTTGCGGGTAGGGATGGGAGGCCCAGCCGTCCAATTTTTCAAAAATGCCGGGAACGGCTTCATCCATACGTATTAAATATTCTTCTTCATCCAGATAACGCGGTCCACTCCGTGATGAAGAATTAAATCCACTGTTTAAAATGAAAAAATTTTCATTTTCTTCTTTAAATATTTCCATAGCTTTTGCCAAAACCCGCGCATATCCTTCCGGGTCGATATTTTCTCCCCAGAAATCCTTGGCATTGGTTTCGTTAAAAACAGTCACAATCCAGCAAGACGATGGCCAGGAAAAAGAATTTAAAAAAGAAGCAGTTTTTGCAAGCTGAGAGAAAAGATAGTCTTGATCGTATTGATAAGGATGGAGTTGAATGATCGGAATCAAGTGATTTTCCTTCGCCAGATTAAAAAAAGTTTCCCATTCTTTTTCTTCTAGATTATTGATCCATAAAGGATATAAAACATATCCCCAATCACCGCCATTTGAGTTTATCAAATTAGCAATCTCCGTAATTTGCTTCTCCATACTTAAAGTCGCCGAATCAACCACCATGTACATCCCGAATTTATTGTTGGGCGTTTGGCGTTGGTAGAGCGATTGGCCATCTTGGAAACAAGGAGGTAAACTCTTTTGCGGGTTTTGGTCCATAGGCAATTCCATCAGCTCTGCCGAATTAGTTGTTTGAGAAATAATCTTTTGCCTCGGTAGATTAGAAAACAAGTTTAAAGAAAAATATTTGCAGAATATGAGCAATAAAGAAAGAAAGGTTGTAATAAGCATCAAAAAAGTGGCGATCAAAGGTTTTTTGGATTTATTCTCGCGGCTTCTTTGATTAAATTGGTAAACGCGAGGTTTGACCGAATCCGCATGAAGGGAGACAGACTTTAAAAAGTTTATCCCAGAAAGACTATGTTTTGGTTGACGTTTTTCAAAATATTTAGGCATATTCGCAATTCATTGACAAATTCGCCGAGCTATACTTCTTAGATCAACTTTGAGATTTTCTGCCAAGCCCGTCAATCATTTTCCTCATCTGATCCGGAGTTTTCAAAAGTGTATCCTGCCATAACTCTAAATTATCCCATAAAAGATTTCTAATATTAGGATATAATGATTTTAAAACAGCCACCTGAATTTTCGGTTTACCAGGCAGGTAAAAACCAACTCCCCTGTTTTCAACAACATCCCGATATTTTTCTTCTTGTCCGCTCATTAGGCTAAAAATAAAAATCGGAAGTCGGGAAAGACCGGCTTCGGCTGACATTTGGGCCAGTGAAAAAGCGATTCCGAAATCAGCGGCATTCATCCAAGTGGCTACTTCTTCTTCGTCCAGCCAACCTAAAAATTTAAATATTTTTAAGGAGGAGTATTTAGCTGATAGCTGGCTCATAAATTTTATATTTTTCCCACAGAGGAAGACAAAGAGAACCTTTTTCTGACTAAATTCAGAAGCTAATGGATCAAGATAATTTTTAACCCGATTGATCCACTCTGAGCCTGCCATGACTAAACCTATCTTGGTGTCTGAACTAATTCCAAGTTGCTGGCGAATTTGTTGTCTATTTTTTTCATTTTGGCACAGCTTTCCAATCCGATAAAACGAGATGCGTGCTAAGGGATTGGTTACGATCAGGCGATCATTGTTGATTTTAATTTTTTTTGCCCGTTCCAAGGCTTCCGGCCAAAAGATAAAATAATAATCTGCTTTGGGTACAGCTTTATATGTGGCATGAACTGTGGGGTCTGGAACTATCATGATGCGTATTTTTCCTTTTTGCGGATGAACAAGGGGATGGGTTGAGATTACGATATCAGTTAGACTATAATTAGGAACTGATTTTTTTAACTTTCTCTCCAGATCCAAATGAAAGCTAAAGGTCATAATATCGGCTAAAGGGTAGCGGTTAGAAATTTTAAATAAAGATTTGTAAGTTCGCGGAGTATGATATAGAAAATCATTGATTTTTTTATTGAGAACCGGAATAATGTTATAGATCTGAGCATTATAGCCCCATTTATTTAGCCAGTAACAGAAAGATTGGGCGATTGATAAATGTCCGCCGCCTGATTTACCAGTTAGAATCAAGACATTTTTTTTGTTAATCATGTCGAAAAATAATATCAAAGGAGATTGTTACCGTCAAAATTTTGTCTTAACCCCAGGGAATGAGAAACTGCAGCGTTAAAGCAATGGCCGTAGCAATCTCAAATGGTTTCCGCAAGGATTCCTGCTTCTCGGCCAAGGACTGGTTAGAGCGTAATTGTAGAAGAGGTTTTATTATCAAGATTAAAGTTAGCCCTGCCGCTAGAATTAAAACCCACAACGGAATTAATTCTAAGATGATTAAACTCACGATTCCTGAAACAACGCCAAGAAAAAGGAAAGTCATCATGAGCCATTGAGTTTTAACTTTTCCGAGAAAAACGGCGGTATTTTTGATCCCAACCTTAAGATCAGTTTCCAAATCACGTAATTCATTATGCAGTTGCCCATAAAAGCTGATGAGGGTGACGCTCAAAAATGGCCAAATCCATCGATAACTTATACTCGCTTCAAAGGCAAAAAAGCTCACCAACAACAATAAACCGGCCAGCATCAAACCATGGGATAATAAATCAATAACGGGTATGCTTTTTAAACGTATCGCTCGCCATGAATATAAGAAACTGATCACAAGGCAAATTACACCTACAATTAACGGCCTCAATCCTAGAAAGTAAAGTAGAATAACAGTGATGAAAACCACCAGAAAGGTTATTGTATAGCCTGTTGATACCGAAAGACGTCCGGCTGAGATGGGATTCCGTTTAGCTTTAGTTGGATTTTGTGCATCATCCTTGGCGTCTTCGACATCATTAATCATAAATGCAAAAGCAACAATTAACCAATTAGCCACCACAACGCCAATTAGTCGCCATCCGAATATACCATTGGCTGTTGCAACACCAAGAAGAGAAATAATTAACACAAACTTTAAATATTCTCGATAGCGCGTTAATTCCAGGATAGCTCTAAGTTGTTGTTTCATATAAAATAATCTAGGCAACTTCCAGAAAGAT
>PFXB01000087.1 GCA_002791435.1 candidate division WWE3 bacterium CG_4_9_14_3_um_filter_43_9 | reverse complement strand
GTCAAAGAAATCTGAAAGATAAAACCAAAAAAAATAGCAATTAGCGCCAGAGAGAAATGAACCTTCAGATTTGGCTGGGAATTGAAAGCATAAACAATCCCTTCCCAGGCAAATTTAAAAACAATATGGTGTCCTTTGTGAAAGGGTTTCTGTTTTATCTGTTGCATGGTTTTTTTACTTTCTCTTTGATCTTATGCGCGTTGTGTAACTTTTATAATCATTCGATTCATCCATGTCCGTCTATCTGTATGTAGTTCTCGACTCGCCCTTGGCTCGCTCGAACAATAAAATCCATCAACAAGCAAGCTTGAATTAAGCGACATACTTTTAATTCTCATAATATTTTACAATAAAAGTATCCTAAAGACAAAACAAAAAAGAGCCGCTTTTTTAATTGCGACTCTTCTTTGTATATTTCTCTTAAATCTCAAGGCAAAATTACTTTACAGCTTTCTTTAAAGCTTTACCGGCGGTAAACCCGGGAACCTTGGTAGCCGGAATGCGTAAAGGAGCGCCCGTTTGCGGATTTCGACCCATTCTTTCTTTGCGGCTTCTGACCGAAAATGTCCCGAAACCGGTCAAAGTTACCTTGTCGCCCTTGGAAAGAGCTCCTTCGACCGCAGCTAAAACCGCCTCTAGGGCATCTCCCGCTGCTCTCTTGGTGAGACCAGTTTTTGAGGCAACATGCTCAACTAAATCTGACTTTGTCATAAGCTAAGTCACCCCCTTTCGAAATCTAAATTGATAATAAAACTAAACGGTAAAGGTTCACGAAACTCTATTCTATCGAAGTTAAACGGATTTTGCAAGTAAAATTCAGCTAATTTTTCCTAATCCAACAAGCTAATTACTGATTATTTCTCCCACTCACCTTAAAAAGTGTTGATTTTAAAGGCTTTTTACGATTCGATCGATTCTTTCAATCGTTTCGGCTTTTCCTTTGTTAATCTCAATTAAAACGCTATTAAAAAGGAAGGGCGGGTCGGAGGCGACCTCAAAATCTCCCAACATTCCCTTTTGCTGTTGACTGACAATCGTCGTAATTTCGCCCCCGAGAATTGAATTTAAAGAACCTATCATTCCGATGTCCGAAACATAGGCTGTTTTTTGAGGCAAGATTCTCTGATCAGCGGTGGCAACATGGGTGTGGGTCCCAAAAACTGCTGAGACTTTTCCGTCTAGGAAATAACCCAAGCTTTGTTTTTCGGAGGTTGCCTCAGCATGAAAATCGACAATGGCGGCGGCTAATTTTTCCTGACTGTTTTGAGTCAATATCCGATCCGCGGCCTCAAATGGAGACTCGATTTGGTGCGGCATAAAAACCCGGCCTTGCAGATTTATTAATAACACTCTTCCTTTGCGTCCTAAATCTAGAATTTCACAACCCCGGCCCGGAAGACTGCTTACATAGTTGGCCGGACGTAAAATCGGAAGCGCCGGATCATCTAAATCCTCTAAAAAATTGCTGTAGCGGAAAACGTGATTGCCGGAGGTTAAAAAATCGACCCCGCAGGTTACAATCTCCTCAACTTTTTCGCGCGAAACGCCTTTTCCATGAGTGATCGTTTCCCCATTGGCAAGACACAGATCTACTTTATATTTCTTTTTTATTTCCGGTAAGACCTTTTTAACTATTTGTCTTCCGGTTCTGCCGATAATTTCACCTAAAAAAAGAATTTTCATAATTGCTCCGATCGTATTTTCCAGCCTTGCTCTAGAGATTTGTCATTCGCCGGAAACGAGAATTCCGCCCGTTTCACCGCCTCCACTACCCAACCGTAGCGGAAACCTTTAGGTTTCCACGCTCCCAAACTTGGCGGACTAAAGTCCGCCGCTACTTTTTTCATTTTTCATTTTTATTTTTAATTTATTTCGCCACCTCAACTGCCCTGTTCTCGCGGATAACGGTTACTTTCACCATTCCCGGGTAAACCACCTCATCATGAATCCTCTTGGCGATCCCGTGAGCCAGGGTGACTATTCCGTTGTCGTCAACTTTTTGCGGAATAACAATCACGCGCACTTCCCTGCCGGCCTGCAAAGCAAAGGTTTTCTCGACTCCATCAAATGAGGCGGCAATATTTTCCAGTTCAGAAATCCTTTTGACGTATGACTCATAGTCTTCATAGCGCGCGCCCGGCCTTGCTCCGGAAATAGCATCGGCCACATTAACCAAAATACCCTCAATTGAAGTAAATGGCTTTTCTTCATGATGACTCTCCATCGCTTGAATTATTCTTTCTGAAATTTTGTAGCGTCTTAAAATGTCCGCTCCGATTTGGGTATGTGAACCTTCGGTGTCGGCGGTTAAAACCTTTCCGATATCATGTAAAAGGCAGGCCGCTTTGACGATTTTCACATCTGTTCCAATTTCGTTGGCTAAAACTTTACCTATATTAACTACTTCTAAGGTGTGTGCAATCATATTTTGACCATAGGAAGTTCTGAATTTAAATCTTCCCAAAAGATCGATAATTTCTGAAGGCAACCCCGTGACTCCGGTTTCATAAACCAGTTGCTCACCGGCCTCACGGATGATTTTATCAACATCTCTTTGTGACTTGGCTACCACTTCTTCGATGCGTGCTGGCTGAATTCTTCCATCCGCAATTAATTTCTCCATCGCCCGGCGCGCCACCTCGCGCCTTACTCCGTCAAAGGACGACAGAGTAATCACCCCCGGGGTTTCATCAATCTCAACGTTGACCCCGGCTAGATTTTCGAAGGTTCGAATATTGCGTCCTTCACGACCGATAATCCTGCCTTTCATCTCATCATCAGGCAAAGCAATGGTCGAGGTTGTATATTCAGCGACATATTCTGTGGAGACTTTTTGAATGGCAGTCACCAAAATTTCTTTCGCTTTTCTGTCGGCTTCAAATTTTATCTCCTCCTCAGTTTCCTTGATTCTTCTGGCAATGTCGGATTTAAGGTTCTTTTCAACCGCGGTTAGAATAATATTTTTGGCTTCTTCCTTGGTAAGTCCGCTCACCCTCTGCAATTTTTCTAACTGTTCTCGTTTGATCTCTTCAATTTTTTTCTCTGATTCTGCTTGCGCTTTTTCACGCAGGCTTAAACTTTTTTCCCTCTCTTCCGAAGCACCGATGCGTTTATCTATCCATTCCTCCTTTTGCGAAACCCTGCTTTCCAACTTGCTAACTTCCGCTCTTCTTTTTTGCGCCTCGCTTTCCGCTTCACGTTTAATCCTTAAAGCTTCATCTCTCGCTTCCAGTAAAATTTCTCTTCCCTTGGCTTTCATTTCTTCAAGCTGGGACAGCTCTTCTTGACTTACAGCGGGGGACACCTTTTTGCGGGATTGTTTATAAAGCACAAAAACCGCCACAAAAGCGCCGATAGAAAGTAAAAGCGTCAAGCCCCATAAAATATAAATGGATACGGCTGGCATTTTTATTCCTCCTTAATTAAAGTTAAAACTTGATTGATAACTTCCCAGGAAAATCCCCGTCTGGCAAGATAGGATGCCACTTTTTTCTTTCTTTCAAAATCCGCTAATTTTTCAAAGGAAGTCTTTTTTTTGTCTATCAGTTTTGAGGCTAGAGCCAAATCATCTTCTCCCAATCCTCTGGAAAAAGCCTCATCTATAATCTCTTTTTTAATCCCTTTGGAGGATAATTCATTGGCTAAGGCCATTCTGCCTTTAGGCCTAAACTTCTGCCTTTGCTCAATCCACCACAAGGTAAACTGCAAATCGTCAACCTGCCCTATTTTCTTTAAGCTTGCGACAGTCTCATCGATTAATTTGTGTACTTTATCCGACAACGATTCTTGACTGGTACTGATCCTACTCTTTTTAAGAATCGCCCAAAGCTTGTCGCGAATTTCCTTTTCCGACCTGGGACGAAAAGATAAAAAATTTAAGGCTGAATCGAATAATTTCTTTTGCTGATCTTGATTTAAAATGTGCGGAATGGTGTTTAAGTCTATTTCCTGGTCTTTTTTCAAACCTAACTTTAGATAATCTTCCAGGTTAAGGCTGAAACCAAACTTTCCGTCTAAGTAGATATTAACCCTTGGACGAACTTTCTGTTTTTTAATGTCAGTGATTTTTGGCATTCCGCATTTTAGGGAGACAGAAGATAGCGAATTTTGAAGCCAGATGTTAAATCGAGGTTTTCTAGAGATTTTAAAAGCGGATTAAATTTTTGGCTGCTTAATTGCAAAATAAAATCCCAAATTGTAGGCTCAGAGGTATACTCAACCAATTTTGCCTCCTCGATTCCCGCTAATCTTTTAGCTTCAGAAACCGCATCTTCATAATTCCCAAGCTTATCAATCAATTTTAAATCTAAGGCCTGTTGACCACTATAAATTCGTCCATCAGCCATCTTTTTTACTTCGTTAATCTCCATCTTTCTTCTTTCCGCGATTCTTTCTAAAAACAATTGAAAAGAGTCGTCGATTACTTTTTGGATGATTTCTTTTTCTTCATCGGTCCGCTCGCGGGTTTGCGAAAAAATGTCCTTTTCCGTTCCTGTTTTATACACTTCCGCTTGTAAACCCAATTTTTCGTATAAACCGGAAAGATTGGTAATTTCTGCAATAGCTCCCAGACTTCCGGTAATGGTGGCTTGAGAAGCAATAATCTCGTCAGCGGAGAGTGCCACGTAATAACCGCCGGAAGCCGCGGTGTCTCCTAAAGAGGAAACCACAATCTTGCCACTTTTTTTAAAATTAACTACCGCTTGATAGAGTTCTTCTGACTCGACGGCTGATCCTCCCGGACTGTTAATCCGCAAGATAATCGCCTTTAAATCCGGGTCTTGGGCCAAAGATTCTAATTCCTGTCTTAAACAGACAGAACTGATGGCAGAAGAAGCAATTAAAAGGCCACCTTCGTCTTCGGAGAGTACTCCCGAGATACGAATGACTCCAATCTTCTCATTTCCGCTGCCACCGATCACCTTTTCATTTTCACGCACGCTTTTGTTGGCAAAAAGCGAAACTACCGCCACAGAACAAATTGCGACTATTCCGATAATAAAAAACAAACCACAACCCAAAATCCAGCTTTGAGTTTTGGTTAATCCTTTTTTTTCTTCCATAGATCTTTAAATCTAACCTTCCTCTACTCCAACCTGCAAGGGAGTGCCTGCTTGCGCCTTGTCCTTGATTTTCTTTTCCAATTCGACGGCGATTTTAGGGTGTTCCTTGAGGTAAGCTTTGGCTGCTTCACGCCCCTGCCCGATTTTTTCACTTCCGTATTGATACCAGGCGCCTGATTTTTCAACAATCCCAAGCTCCAGCCCGACATCCACCAAATTGCCGCTCTTGGAGATCCCTTCGGCATACATAATGTCAAACTCGGCGATCCTGAAAGGCGCGGCCACTTTATTTTTGACCACTTTCACTCTATGTCTTCCTCCCACCACTCTCTCTGCTTCTTTGATGCTATCGATCCGACGAATATCAAGTCTCAAAGACGAGTAAAATTTTAAAGCCCTGCCTCCGGGTGTGACTTCGGGGTTACCAAACATGATGCCGATTTTTTCGCGCAATTGATTGGTAAAAATGACGCAGGTTTTAGACTTGGAAATCGCCCCGGTCAGTTTACGCAAGGCCTGTGACATGAGCCTGGCCTGCAATCCGACAAAGGCGTCTCCCATCTCACCTTCAATTTCGGCTTTGGGAACCAAGGCCGCGACCGAATCAATCAACACCAAATCTATCCCTCCCGAACGAACCAAAGTTTCGGTGATTTCCAAAGCTTGCTCGCCGGTGTCTGGTTGGGAAACCAAAAGATCGTCCAGTTTGACGCCGATTCCGCGGGCATAAAGCGCATCTAAGGCGTGCTCGGTATCCACATAAGCGGCAGTTCCACCGCTGGCCTGAACTTCAGCCACCGCATGCAGGGCTAGAGTAGTTTTCCCGGAAGATTCCGGACCAAAAATTTCCACGATTCTTCCGCGCGGATAACCGCCCACACCTAAAGCTAAATCTAGCGCGATGGAGCCAGTTGGAATTGATTCAACGTCCAACTGGGTTTTCCCTTCGCCCAGCTTCATGATTGAACCTTTCCCAAATTGCTTTTCAATTTGGGCAATGGCAGTTAAAACCGCCTCTCTCTTTCCTTCATTTTTTTCCCCGGACATAAAAAACTCCTTTTTGACTTAGGCTAAAAAGTGGGTATATCTTAGCATTTATGTAGTTTAAATTCAACCGCCAACTATTGTAGTTCGGCCTGAAATTTTTTCATCCATTCGGATGCTCGATCATTAGGTTCGCCGTACTGTGTTTTCACCTTCCACAAATCCCCACCTTTATTATTGCCCAAAATAGCCTTGTAACATTCGGCAAAGTCTTCCCTGGGTGAGGCTTCCCATTCATCAATATTGACCACTTTTTTGTTCCAATCAATTAAAAGATCGCTTGAGATTCCGCGCAAATCCATCCATTCTTTAATCTGAGCGTCGGAAACTTTGCCCAGGTCTTCCAAAACATGGACCAGCTCGAAACTTAAAACAGCCTCCAGGTCATTTCCCTTGTATTTGTAATCCAGATTTAAAAAGACCCCGCCATCTTCAATCCAGGAGGTTGAATATTGATATTGATCAGGATCAAGCAAGGGGAACTCG
>PFXB01000004.1 GCA_002791435.1 candidate division WWE3 bacterium CG_4_9_14_3_um_filter_43_9 | reverse complement strand
AAAGATCAAAACCTAGCTCAAAGCTAAAAGTTTTTTGGCTTTAAGTTTTTAACTAAACTTTGCACTTTAAACTTTGATCTTTGAACTTTAGTTGACTCTCTCCGCGTATGTTCCAGTCCTGGTATCAATTTTTAATCTATCCCCGTTTTTAACGAACATTGGAACTTGAACCACATAGCCTGTTTCCAAAGTGGCAGGCTTAGTAACGCTACCCGCTGAATCGCCACGCTCAGAAGGTCCTGTTTCGGTAACCGTAAGTTCGACAGAATTAGACAATTCAACTCCCAGAATTTCATCTTCCCATTTAACCAATTCCAATTCTAATGCTTCTTTCATAAAATTTAATGCGCTACCAACAATCTTCTTGGCAATCTCGAATTGTTCGAAATTCTGCGGATCCATAAAAAAAACATTATTCTGATCTGAGTACAAAAATTGTACTTTTTGCCTTTCTATCTGAATTTCCTCAACTCTACCGCCCGAAAGATATGATTTTTCAAGAACTGAGCCTGTTTTCAAGTTGCATGCCTTAATTTTGATATTAGCATTGCCCCTTCCAACCTTGACGTGTTTATATTCCACGACTTTATAGGGCTCATTATTTTCCTGAAAGTAAATGCCTGCCCTGAGATCATTTACGGGAATCATCTTTTTATATCCTCCTTTTAGTCTGGTTTCAAATACTTAAACATAATACCAAAAAATTAGTTCGAATAGCAATGAACTACCACTCCTTGCGCCGTGGTATCCTCCCCGCCGAATCCCTGCCTCGTTTATCAGGCGGGGGCAGATTCGGCGAGTCTATTAATCATTCGATTCATCCCTGCCTCGCCGGCAGGCGGGCACGGGTAAAGTAAGTGGTCTTCTCGAATGATTATAAAGACCACGGGGTCAAATATCAATTGACGATACCAATCTTGGTGGTGTAATATCTTTTGACAATGGTTCGGCCGGGGTGGCGGAATTGGCATCCGCCAGAAATGCCGCGGTGGCGGAATTGGTAGACGCGCAGGTCTCAAAAACCTGTGGTAGATAACTACCGTGAGAGTTCGACCCTCTCCCGCGGCAATTGGGCGGATCAAAAACCTGTGAGGCTCAAACCTCGTGCGGGTTCGACCCCCGCCCTCGGCATAGTTTTTTGATTTTTGCGGGTGAATTTTTTTCCGGCGTGGCCGGAACCAAAGTAAGTTGTCACCGGCAGATCATATTTTTGGCAGACCCTGCATAAATTTTCCCCGGCGGTTTTGTAAAAAACATCAAATTCCTGCGGATTCAGAATTATATTTCTCATTTTTAAAAACAGTTCAGAATAGTTTCTTTTAAGGACTTTCTCAACCCCGTTCCAGTTGCCGCCGATGGCATTAAAACTTTCGGAAAAGAGATGGCTGACTCCGGTTTCCTTGAATTTCTGAACCAGCATTTCCGCCTCGGTAAAATACGGCCAATAAGGCCCCAGCATAACATCAACTTTTATTCCTTTTTGTATCAATGACTTTGCGGCTTCTAAACGTTCACCGACTGAAGAAGCAAAAGGTTCCGTTCTTTTTCTCCACTCGTCGTCCAGGCTGTTTACGGTAAAACTGACGTCAGCCTCTTTCATTTGCAAAAGCAGGTCCAAGTCGCGCAGAACCAGTTTTGATTTAGTCAGAATACTTACCCTGACCGGATAATCTTTTAGAACTTCCAAAATTTTTCTGGTGATTCGGTATTTGCCCTCAAGTGGCTGATAGGGGTCGGTAACTGTTCCGAGATAGATATTTCCGGTCTGGTATTTGGGTGATTTTATCTGTTTAGCCAGAATTTCCGGGGCATTAACCCGCACATCGATAAATTTACCCCACTCTTCGGTGTGCCCGGTGAACCGTTTGATAAAACGCGCATAGCAATAAACACAGCCGTGACCGCAACCGACATAAGGATTTATTGCCCAGCCGCCTCCGGGAAAACCGCATTTGGTTATGGCTTGTCTGCACTTGATTTCTCTTACGATCATCTGATTTTGGTTTTGGGTTGATTGACCTGCGAGTGATGGAGCTACTTTTCTTTGACTCTTTTCAGGCTTAATAATTGTGAGGTTAAACCGTAAAAATCCGCGGACTGAACTATTCTTAGGGTCACAGATTTTCCGGAGCTATGAAACTCCGTTTTTTACGTTTACGGTTTCGTATTTCTACTGTTCTTCAACCGCTCTTTTTAGAAATTCCATTACCTGGCCAAGATTGTAATATTCCATATGATACCTCGTCGCTCTTCATCTTGCGGCTTCCTATCTCTTGTCCTTTTAAATTGCTCAAGATCGATTAAGTCCATGTTCACGCCTCCTTTTCTATTGCCTCTTCTCTTTCTTTTTCGATCTCGTAAAATCTCGTCTTTTCGCCTCTAAAAAGCAAGTCTATCTCCCCTGTCGGCCCGTTTCTGTGTTTGGCGATTAAGAGTTTGACCTGCTCCCGCTGGTCAGGATCCGGCCTGTATAAAAACATCACTATGTCGGCGTCCTGCTCGATCGAGCCAGACTCACGCAAATCCGAAAGCTGGGGTTGGCGTGAGGTGCGCGACTCGATGGCGCGCGAAAGTTGAGAAAGGACTAAAATCGGAATTCTAAGTTCGCGCGCTAAATCTTTTAAAGAACGTGAGATTTCCGACACTTCCTGCACGCGGCTTTCTCTGGTTTGGGCGTGGGCCAGCTGCAGGTAATCAACAATCAGAAGCCTCAAACCCTTTTCTATCTGCAAACGCCTGGCTTTGGTTCTCATTTCCAAAACGCTCATGGCCGGCGTATCGTCAATATAAAACGGCGCTTCCGCCAACTCTCCCATAGCTTGACCCAGTCTATCAAAATCGTCCTCCTCTAACCTGCCGGTCGTAATCCGCCAAGCATCCACATCGGCTTGGGCTGATAACATCCTGTCCACCAGTTGTTCTTTCGATTGTTCCAAGGAAAAAAACCCCACCGGAATCTTATGCCGTACCGCCACAAATTGCCCGATGTTGACCGCCAGCGAAGTTTTGCCTTCAGAGGGTCTACCGGCCACAATGATTAAATTCGAATCCTGCAGACCGGCCAGGCGGTTGTCCAACGACCTAAAACCTGTAGGAACGCCGCGCAATGAGCCGGCTTTGCGATGAAGCTCATCCAGCCTGTCGAACGAATCGGCCAAAACGCCTTTCAAAGGCACAAAGTCGCGCCGGACGTGCTCTTGTGAAATTTGAAAAATATTCTGTTCAGCTTGATCTAAAAGCTCCTTGGTATTTTTATCGCTGTCAAAACAGAGATTGGAAATTTCAGCGGCTTTGGAAATCAGTTCGCGGCGGGTAAAACTATCCTTAACAATCTGGGCGTAATGTTCAATATTGGCCGCCGTAGGAACTTTATTGACCAGACTGGAAAGAAAACTGGAGCCGCCTATTTTCTTGAGCAATTTTTTCTGTTTGAGCTCATTGCCGACAGTCACCAAATCAGACGGTTCTCTACGGCCATATAAGTCTAAAATCGCCCTGTAGATTAGACCGTTGGTGTCACGATAGAAGTGTCTGGACTCCAAAAATTCTGCCACTTTGACAATGGCATCTTTATCGATGAGGAGTGCCCCTAAAACCGATTCTTCGACTTCAATGTTTTGTGGTGGAAGCTTGAGAGTGTCCATAGAAGTAAATTAAAAAGTAAAAGCATAAAGAAGTAGTTCTCCACTGCGGTCGAACAATAAAATCTATATTCTTCGACTGAAATGGAGAAGTCCAACTAAGAATTTTGATCTTTTAATTGCAATTTTACATTTTTCATTTTGCATTTTGAATTAACTCGCCTCCATAATCACCAGTTTCGTCTCTTGGGGTAACTTATCTTTACTTAACTTTAACTTATCAGTCTTTTCCGGTACCCCCACCCCCATCTCTTTCACAAAATTTTCGACCGGATTAAGTTTGAATTTGAACTTCGGATGAAAATAATGCATGGGGATGACGATCTTCGGCTCAATCTGGCGGACAACTTCTGTGGCTTTGACCGCATCCAGGGTATATGTCCCGCCCACGGGAATTAAAAGCACATCCACCTCTCCCAACATTTCGACTAACTCGTTTTCCAAAACATGCCCCAAATCGCCCAAATGGCAGACATTCATTTTCTCGCCTTCGATAAGATAGATCGTGTTTCTACCCCGCTCTTTTCCTTCTTTCTCATCATGAAAAGTGGCGTAACCGAAAATGTTGATCCCGGAAACCTCATATTCACCCGGAGTACGAATAATAAAAGGGTTTCCGGAAACCGCAGCCACCCCATTGTGATCGTGATGGTTGTGAGAAACGGTTACAATTCTGGCTTCAATTTTGGGGAATTTAATGCCTAAATCCGGATCATCGGAAAGAAAAGGATCGGTGATAAGCAGGGTATTGTTTATCTTGATTTTAAAAGCCGAGTGGCCTAAATACTGGATTTCCATAAAAACCTCTTACGGGTTATCTGATGTGTCAAAATTCTATCATAGGAGAAATGAAAAGGCAACGGATTTCACTCTTTCTCGCTTTGCAAAACTTTAACCAGGCCATAATCCGCATCCACTTCCACTAAATCCCCGTCTTTGAGTCTCTCAGTGGCATCGTTGGTTCCGACGATGCAGGGCAGATTAAATTCCCTAGCCACAATGGCGGCGTGACAGGTAATTCCGCCAAAATTGGTGACAATCGCCACACAGCGCCTGATAGCCGGTATTAAATCGGGTGAAGTCATCGGTGCCACAATAATATCTCCATGATTGACTTTATACATGTCTTCGATCCTTCTGATAATTTTTACCCTTCCGGCGGCTTTTCCTCCGCAAGCAACATTTCCTCTGATTTCAAATTTAGTTACCCTATGAATTCCTTTGGGAAAGAAAATTTGACTGCTATAAACTTTAATTCCGTCTGCCAAAGACCCGGTAATGGTGGCGGAACGCTGACGTAATTCAAGCTCTTGCTTAAGTTTTGGTAGATATTTTTTAATATCCAATACCTCACAAGGAAGTGTTTGAGTCATTAAAATCGGTGTCAGTTTATGTTCTTTGCTGCTATATTTATTCCCGATTTGTTTTAAGAACTCATGAAGATAATAGGCGGCTTTCATCATATATTTTTTACGGATATCCTGCATTAAAATCATCTCTTTGCCTAGTGTAAGCAATTCTTTTGAAAGTGAGTTCGGGTTGGCTCCCTTTTTACGTCTTGGTCTTTTCTTGCCCATCTTTTTTCTGATTTCAGTTTTAACTTCCTCTTCGGTCAGACGATGCACGCTGTGGTAACTGTTACGGATCCAAAAATATTCCTTTAGAATCGGACCAACGTCAATCTTTTCAATCCCCTCTTTTTCTGCCTTTTTGGCTAGCTTCCAAATTGCGTCCTCATACTCATCCGTAAATGACTTTCCAGTTAGGCCAATTTGTTCTCCCTTTTTTAGTTTGGCATCTATATAAAAAGAAATCGGTTCGGTGGCCCAGGCTACTTTCCAGAAATCGAGATAGTTGCGATAAAATGAAGGGTAGTCCTTACAACTCCACAAAGTGGAAGCCGATCTTTCAAAATCTTCCCAGATTTGATTTTTATTTTTTTGATAGATTGGAATCAATTTCTTACCTAAACTTTGGAACTCGCTTAGCTGGAAAAACCAGGTAACATTGTCGTAGTTAAATACTAAATGGGCATAAGGCAGACAATAGCCGTAATATTCCTTCATAGGCTTCAAACCGGCCTCAAGCGTCAAAACCAGGTGATGAATGCGGGAAGGTCTTTCCCATTCCGACCAATCACTTTTAACAATAATTTCCTTAAGCGGCTTTATCAGGGAAGAATTTTGATTAATTGAATAGAGTAAAGAGTTCCCATGGGTTTCCGAAGAAAGAATGCCGAGTTCTAATAACTTTTTCAATTCCTGCGAGGCCAGACGGGCATTGACTCCCGTATTTCTGATAATTTCATTGACGCCGAAACGGTCTTTTTCATTGGATAAGAGAAACTGCAAAACCGCCACTCTTGACCTGCTGCCAAACAATTTGTTTAAAGAATCCGTCTTGTTCATATACCAATGATATACAACCGTATACCTCTCGTCAAGGATGTCGGCTTAAACGCTTTTTAACAATCAAAGTAGAACTCGAAATCAACCGCGTCCGGATATTGATTTATTTTTTTAATCTCATTTCTTTTATGAGTAATCCATAATTCAAGAAATTCCTTTGTAAAAACTCCGCCCTCCAGCAAATAGGCATGATCTTTTTCCAATTCGTTAAGCGCCCTATCAAGCGATCCCGGTATAAACTGTATTTTTTCTTTCTCCTTTTGAACTAAATCATAACCGTTTTTTTCCAAAGGGCCAAAGCCCGCTTTGACCGGATCAATTCTCCTTTTAACTCCATCAATACCCGCCAGCATAATGGCTGCAAAGCATAAATATGGGTTTGTCGAGGGATCCGGAATACGGAATTCAATCCGTTTTGCTTCCGGTTTATCCGGATAGGCAGGAATACGGATACAGGTGCTCCGGTTGCGGTAACCAAAGGCAATGGTGGTTGGTGCTTCAAAACCCGGAACCAGACGCTTGTATGAATTTACCGAGGGAGAAGTTATGGCGCTCAAACTTTTAGCATGAGTAAGTATCCCGCCCAGATATTGCATGGCCAACTTTGAAAGTTGGTAATAACTTCCTTCCGGATCATAAAAAAGCGGTTTTCCCTCT
>PFXB01000023.1:507-7414 GCA_002791435.1 candidate division WWE3 bacterium CG_4_9_14_3_um_filter_43_9 | reverse complement strand
TTTTTTATCGAAAAGGTGGATCGGAAACCTATTATTTTGATCTGATCAGTCTTTTGAATTCAAAAGGCCATACGATTATTCCTTTTTCCATGCAGGATTCAAAGAATGAATCAAGCGCATTCCAAGAATATTTTGTCAAAAACCTTAATCTGACCAATCCAAGCTTATTAAACTTAATCAGCAAAATTCCCCAGGCTGTCTATTCTCAAGAAGCTGCAGAAAAACTTGAAAAGCTCATCACAGCAGAAAAACCGGATATTGCCCATCTGCATAACATTGATCGTCATATCACTCCCTCGATTATTCCCGTTTTGAAAAAACACAAAATTCCCGTTGTGATGACGCTACATGATTATAAATTGATTTGTCCCAATTCCACCCTCTTTACCCAGAGAAAGATTTGTGAAAAATGCAGGGGAGGTAAATTCTATTTCGCGCCGCTGCAAAGGTGTATTCACGGATCATTAGCAGTTTCAACAATCGGTTGCTTAGAAGCCTATGTACATAGATTTTTGAAGCTGTATAACGGCGTTGACTTATTTTTGGCACCCTCTCAATTTTTAAAAAATAAATTTATTGAATTCGGATTTCCGCCAGAAAAATTAATTCACCTTCCGCTTTTTTTGAGTTTTGATCAATCTTTT
Source organism: candidate division WWE3 bacterium CG_4_9_14_3_um_filter_43_9 (assembly GCA_002791435.1). GTDB lineage: Bacteria > Patescibacteriota > CPR3 > CPR3. The sequence continues at coordinate 6,770 of PFXB01000023.1, read as the reverse complement.
AAGCTGAAGGGACAAAAAAGTAATGACTATTTTTTATATTTTGGCAGATTAAGTGAAGAAAAGGGATTGAGATTCCTGATCTCGGTTTTTCGGAAAATACCCGAAATTAAGCTAAAAATCGCAGGCAGCGGTCCTTTAGAGCAGGAATTAAAAAACCTGGCCGGAAGTAATCAGAATATAGAATTTTTAGGATATCAGGAAAAAAACAAACTTTATAATCTTATTCAAGGTGCCCGGGCAATAGTTTCGCCCTCTTTATGGTATGAGAACGCTTCCTATTCAGTGATGGAAACTATGGTATTAGGTAAGACTGTCATTGCCAGTAAAATGGGAGGAATACCAGAACTTATTGCAGATAACAAAACCGGTTTCTTGTTCGAACCAGGTAACGAAAAAGAGTTAGAAGAAAAAATAAGATATTGTCTTGATAATCCTGAAAAAATAGTGGAAATAGGTGAAACTGCCAGAAAAGAAGCTATCAGGCGATTCGATCCCGAAACTCACTATCGGAAACTAATGAGCGTTTACAAGCAATTACTCCAAAATCGGGCGCCCAGAATATAATTTAAGTTTATTTTTTATCGCCCACCCAAGAACTTTCCACCTGTTTTTTACAAACGATCCGCGCAAGGTACAGATCATCCAGGCGTCAATCGGTTTTTCCCTTTTGATTCTATCCCGAATGGCGGAAGCCTTTTCTGAGCGCCAAATTGCATCCAGGGTATTCTCTTTTAAATTACCCATAATTTCATTGATATAGTCGGATGGATACACATCGCCCTTGGGTGAGATAAAACAAGAATCGATTCCGGCACCATCGGGGAGCACTCTTTTATTTTTAGCCACAAATTGGTAGGCTCCGTATTCAAAAAAGGCCCGTCCCCATCTTTTGGGCGCAAAACTCTTAAGTTCATGGCGGACTAAAAATTCAAGGTTTTGCTTTAATTCATCAATTTTTTCGATCTTATTATCCAGCTTTTCAAAATAATGCTCCGAGTTTTGGGCTAAAGCCAGCGAGAATTCCACCCCCAATTCTTTGGCCAGACGATAGACTTTCGGCGTTTCGCTGGTATTGGCATCCATCAGGGTGTGTCCGATACCGAGATTTTTCACGCCGATTTGCTTCAATCCCTCAAGAGTGGCGGTAGCTTTTTCAAAGGCACGAGGGATTCCCCTCAGGCTACTATGAAAATCTCCGATTCCGTCAATGGAAACTCTTACTCCCACTTTATGGTTCAAAACCATGATCTTTTTGAGTATCTCGAGGATATGATCGGTTAAAAGACCGTTGGTGGAGAAGATAATTTGCGCCTGAGGGGCGGCAGCCTGAATACGTTTATAAATTTCCAAAAGATCTGATCGTAAAAAAGGTTCGCCGCCGGTAAGATTGATATATCTCAATGAGGGAGAGAGTTTTTGATAGATTTCGGCATCCAACATCTGATGATCTTTTTTCCGCCAAATATTGCACATGACACAGCGGGCATTGCAATGGTAGGTGATGGCGACAACAGCATCTAAAGGTTTATACATTGATCCTTCTCCTTAAAAATACTCCTTCGGTTATTATAGCAAACCCAAAACAAAATGGCAGAATTCGGGGTAGTCCTGTCGCAAGTTTCCCTCCCGTCAGTGCTCTCTATCGTTGCGCGCTGTCGGTCCGCCAGCTGGCGGATTCCACTTGCGTCACCCGCTTTAAGTTTTGTATATACGAATACCTTTTAAGAACTGCAATTTTCGGTAAGATGAGTATATCACAGGATTTTAAGGTAATTTGGGAGCAATTATCTTTCACGGTTTGAGATCTTTTATGAATAGTCAAAGAGATATTCAAATGTTTGTTCGCGATAAAACTCGTGGGATTGAGAGAATAGACAATCGTAAGTTACTCTTGAAATTTTCAGACTTATCGTTTATACTGTACAAAAATGTACAGGTTAAATAAATGAACTCTCGACTTGATGTTTTACTCAAAATAGACAGAAAGATATTTCATACCCAAGATCTAGCTTTGCTTTGGGAGATATCTAATAGAAATACTTTATATACGACCATTAAACGTTACGTTCAAAGAGGGATCTTAATTCCTATCCAAAAAGGTCTTTATGCTACGATTTCTCTTGAGAAACTTAATCCTCAAAAACTGGGTTTAAGTTTGGTTCATAATTATACATATATCAGCACTGAGACGGTTTTGTTTGAGGAAGGGGTAATTTTGCAAATGCCCGAGTGTATAACATTGGTTTCAGCAAAGTCCATGAAAATTAGTCTTGGTGGACAAAGTTATTTGGTGCGGAAAATGCGAGATAAATTCTTATATCAAAATGAAGGAGTGGTGGAAAAAAATGGGTTTCGCAAAACGACTCTAGAGCGGGCGATAGCTGATATGTTGTATTTTAATCCGCGCTATTATTTTGATGAAAAAGATTTCATTAATTGGAAAAAGGTAGCTGAAATTCAAAAAAGGGTGGGTTTTAAATGATTCTGCCAAAACCTCAAGACGCTATTCACAAAATACAAATGTATCGTCTTTTAAAAGAAATTCTGGATAATGCCTATCTTTCTCAAAATCTCTATTTTAAAGGCGGTACGTGTGCTTCAATGTTAAATTATTTAGACAGGTTCTCGTTTGATTTAGACTTTGATCTCAAAAAAGGTGTGAATAAAAATGAAGCCAGAAAAAAACTTGATGAGATTTTCAGAAAGCTTGAATTTGAGATTAAAGATGAAAGCAAGCTTGCTCTGCAATTTTTTTTACGATACGAGTCACAAACAGGGTTGCGCAACACTTTAAAAATTGAAGCGTTGGATAAGTATTATCAGAACAACGAATATCAAAAGGTTTATCTTTCCGAAATAGACCGTTTTGCCCAATGTCAAACCATTGAGACGATGTTTTCGCACAAACTGGTAGCCTTGCAAGACAGGTTTGTCAATCAAGGTTCAATTGCAGGGAGAGATGCGTATGACATCCACCACTTTTTCCTAGCCGGTTATCGCTATAAGGCCGTTTTGCTTGAAGAGCGGACCGGTAAAAAATCTTTAGAGTATTTTAGAGAATTAAAAAAATTTATTGCATCCAAAGTTACAGATAAAGTCATTTCCCAAGATTTGAACACTCTTTTACCGTTTGATAAATTTAAAATGATTCGGAATAACCTCAAAGGGGAGACTTTGCTTTTTATTGAAGATGAAATACGACGATTGAGTTAGAACTTTTAACTTAAGGTGTAATCAATGAGGCGAATCGGATTTTTTTCTAGTGGGAGACGGGAAGGATTAAGATAGGTCAGCCCAAATTGTTGCGCTATCTTTCCCCAATCGTATACCATTAAAATCCTTTGTTTAGCTTTTTGAGACTTGTGTTTGATTAATTTAGAATGTGAAAGAAGATAGACAAGTTTTTCTTTTAAATCCTCAGCATTTTTATTTTCAAAGTAAAAGCCTAGGGAGCCGGCGACTTCCAAATTTTCAGCAATATCGGAAACCAGAATGGGTACGCCGTAACTTAAAGCTTCCAAAAGAGCGATGGACAAGCCTTCCGATTCTGAAGCTTGCAGAAAAAGTGCGGCATTAGAAAATAGTTCGGCTAGCACTTCTCCGGTTTGGAAACCGGTGAAGATAATCTTCGAATTGTCGCCGGATAGAGCCAAAAGCTCACGTTTATAGTCATCCGTAAAAGCCGTATCTCCGACGATGACTAGCTTTTGCTTACAGTTTTTCAATTTTTGATAAGCGGAAATAACAGTATGGATACCCTTATGGCGTATAAGCCTGGAAACTACTAAAAGATATGATTTTTTAGTTAATCCCCATTTTTTGGTTATTAAATTAGCTTTTTTAACCTGCGGGGGGTTGACTCCGTTGGGGATCAGAATCGGATTTTTTCCATAGCGGCGTCGCAGATAATTCTGATAAGTTTTGGAAACTGTGATGGTTTGATCGGAAAAGTTAACCGCAATGCTTTCACCTAAACGCAAGAGAAATTGCGAGATTTTGCCCCATTTCTGGTGTTCATAATCCGGGCAATGCAGGGTGGAGAAAATTTTGGTTTTCCCTTTGAAAAGACGGAAAAAGAAAATCAAAGCCGAAGGTCCGATTGATTGATAGTGAATGATGTCGTATTTCTGGAAAAGAGCGTGCCATGAGGCCAAAAAAGTATGGCTCAAAGTGTCCAAGTGTTTGGTTTTGAGAGACGGTAAAAAGATGAGATTTACACCTTTATGGCTCTGGGCTCTGAGCTCTGAGCTCTGAGCCATTCTAACGTACCACGGCCGGCAATAGACAGATACCTCGTGTCCCATTTTGCTCAACCGAGTTGCTAATTCCTCGACGTGGCGTTCGACCCCTCCATATGAGGCGGGCATTCCTTTTTGTCCAATAAAAGCAATTTTCATTCAAAAGATCCTTCAAGCATATTTTCCACACCTGGGATTTTAAAAGGGGTAAATGGGAGGCCTAATGTCCTATAGGAAGAGTAATATAGCATATTTAGATTCAAAAGTCAAAAGTAATTGAGCATTAACAATTGGCAATTAAAATGTTTGGTCTAAGATCAAAGATTTCTTCACTCAGAGAGTGAACAAAGTAAAACCGGTGTCATTCCGACCCGCCGAATCGGCGGGAGAAATCCCTTGGGGATAAGAAAAAACCGGTAGACTAGAAGGACAACCGAAGGGATCCCTCGAGTGACTCGGGATGACAGCAGAAAAGTCAAAATGAGAAAGAAGTTTAAAGTGCAAAGTGCGAATCTTAAAACCAAGCTTCAAGCAAAGAGCTTTTTGATTTTAAACTTTAAGCTGGACTTTGACTTTTGACTTTTTCACTTTAATCTTTCTTTGGATGGAAACCTAAAGGTTTCCGCTACCAGCCGGGAAAGATAGTCGAGTTTTCAAGACGGGGAAAATTCTGCGAAAGGTTTTGCAGCAGACCAAAAACAGGTTCGACCTGTAGGAGTAAATGGTTTACAGCAGACCAAAAATAGGTTAGACCTTTAGAAAAAAACCACCTTGCTTTAGCTTATAATTTTTGTTATTATCTTTTTCAAGTCTTTGATTTTTCGTCCGGGAAACGAAAGTTCAGCCTGATTAAAAAGAAAAAAGAATAGCTTCAAAAACGTAACCGTCGGTTGTCATCTGTGATATATGCCGAGACTAGCCGGGGATGGTGTTGATTTCGGCCAATATGTAACTTTAAAAAGATATATCCTTTGCGGAAAGGGGGTGAAAAAGATGAAAAAGATTATTTTGAGTCTCGGAACGCTTTGTGTAATTACGGGAATAGCTATCGGAGTCACCGCCGCTTATTTTAACAGCCATAGGCAGATTCTAGGCAACGCGGCCACAGCCGGCAAACTCAACATTGATTGGAACGGCAGTGTTGCCTCCTCTGTCAATCTTACTGCCATGGAGCCGGGGGTATGGTATGGGGCTAATGGAGAATACACTCTTTTTCCTACCAATGATGCTGACGAAAGCAATCTGGCCGCCAAATACAAATTTACTGAATCTTTGGTTGAGGAAAGTGAAAGCGGCATGTACGCCGATTATGTGAACGTTAAAGTCGCCAAGAAAGAAGATGCTGAGTGGATTTCTTGTTTTGAGGGGAAATTGAAGGGGATGGATGTCAATCCTTCTCTTTGTGCGGCGATGGGAAATTTGGAGGTTGGGGAAACTCACGATTGGAGATTTGAATTCCGGCTTGATCCGGAAACATCTAACCAATATCAGGGTGCCTCTGTTTCATTTAATCTTAACCTTTTGGCCACCCAGAAAACCAATCCATCTTGGTGAGCGAACTTTGAAAGTTGAGGACGGTTGTGTAAAAGAATCTTTTGCACAACCATCTGAGTTTTTAAAACACTAACAGTGGGAGGCGGGATCCCGTGGGTTATTCCTATATCTCACGGGATCTGGCGGACAGGCACGTCCCCCGCTAAGCGGGGTCCTCAGGATGACGCGAAGGGGGTAGGAATGACACAAGATAACTCAAAGCTCAAAAGTCAAAACTAAGCGGGAGTTTTCTCCGCCAGCCGGCGGATCGAACAATAAATTCTTATTTTTCGACTAACCCGCCGAATCGGCGGGGCATGGAGAAGTACAAATGAAAATTCAAAATGCAAAAGTCAAAAGCTTGCCCTGAGTTTCTCACGGAGTCTATCCTGAGCGGAGCCGAAGAACTTCAGGATAAACTTCGTCGAAGGGTTAAAATTGCCGAAAACATCATCTCTATAATCGCAGGAGAGAACCACGGGTTTACCCGTG
>PFXB01000023.1:203-480 GCA_002791435.1 candidate division WWE3 bacterium CG_4_9_14_3_um_filter_43_9 | reverse complement strand
GCGGGAACCTGCGATTTCAGAGTACCACGGCTTTAGCCGTGGGAATCTATATTTTTGGTGGTAGGGAGCGGCCTGATTTTAGCAACGACCTTTATCATACCGGATAAACTCCAAGTTTTAACCGTCAGTTCGGGTTCAATGCTTCCGTCTATTCCGGTTGGCAGTCTGATTTTAGATTTGCCAAAAGGTGAATATCTTCCGGGAGAGATAATCACTTTCCGTTGTCGGGACGGCAATTTCGAGAACGAAGCTTTGGTGACTCACAGGGTCGCCGCTG
>PFXB01000023.1:0-147 GCA_002791435.1 candidate division WWE3 bacterium CG_4_9_14_3_um_filter_43_9 | reverse complement strand
GTTGATTTAGATCCGGTGACTGAGAATCAAATTGTGGGGCGGGTGATTTTTTCGCTTCCCTTGGCGGGGCATGCCGTCCTTTTCAGTCAAACATCTTTCGGTTTTTTCCTTCTGGTTATTCTTCCGGCCGCAGTTATTATTTATTGT
>PFXB01000102.1 GCA_002791435.1 candidate division WWE3 bacterium CG_4_9_14_3_um_filter_43_9 | reverse complement strand
TTATGAATAAAATCTTTCGTTTTTATCGCCATCTACGACAAAGAGAAGTTGAAGAAACGTTTTTGATCGTGCAAGTAATTGCGGCCATGGCCGGTGGATTTATCGGACCGACCTATGTGTTATTTTTGTTATCCCACAACCTTAACACTTTTCAGGTAAATCTGGTCAACGTCTTTTTTATGTCTTCACTCTTTTTGTTGCAAACACCCACGGGTGCCGTCGCCGATATTTTAGGCCGCAAATTTTCCGTGACCGCCGGCCAACTCTTTTGGGCACTGGGAGCATTTGTCTATTTTCTATCAACTTCATTCTGGGGTTTTGTAGGCGGTGAGATTTTGGCGGCTACAGGCAAATCTTTTATGACCGGCGCTTTCGAGGCCTGGCTTTTTGATCATCTCGCCTCCCAAAAGCGGGAAAAAGAATACCGTAAAATCCTAAGCCACGCATACAAATGGGGTCGGCTCTCGATTATTCCCATCGGAATCGTATCAGGATACATAGGAACTCATGTCAGCTTGGCCCTTCCATGGCTTTTGGCCGCCTCTTTCTCACTGCTTGCTTTTGTAACCGCCTGGTTTTTTCTAAAGCCGGACGGCACCCTCAGCTGCTCGTTGAGCGAAGCTCCCAACCGCCGGGGAATCGGAGCACTGCTCTCGGTGACGAAAGACTCGCTAAAAATCATTCTGAAAAAACCGATCATTATCGGCTTGATTGCCGCCTGGACTATTCTCACCTTCGGGGTTCAAGCGTTCAATATGTATTGGGCTATTATTTTTAAAGATACCTTCGGACAACAATATCTGGGGATCATCTTTTCGATATTGATGGTGGCGATTGCCATGGGTTATGCCGCTGCCAGTCATGAAAAACTGGACAAAAATCATCCTCTGGCAAACCTCTCTTTGGTTGTGGCAATAATCGGAATTCCGATGTTGGTGGGATCTTTGTTTCCCTTTGCTTTTTTGATCCTGCCGGCGTTTTTGCTGCATGAAATCGGTAGGGGAGCGTTTGATCCGATTTTTTCGGACTATATCAACACCTTTATTCCGTCAGGTCTGCGCGCCACCGTAAATTCTTTGGGAGCAGCTTTTTCAAACTTCGGGTCTATCGCCGGCCTTTTGGTGAGCGGATTTATCTCTGTACAAACTTCACCTCTGTTTACCTGGAAAATTTCCTCCGTAACAATTTTGCTCATCTTGCCGATTCTGTTTGTGTTATTTAAGAAACACCCTCATCTGCAGTGACGGTTTTGAGTATAACGAACTAAGCGGACTTAGGATTACTTTTCTTTATTCCCTGAATGAAAAGCTTGATAGACTTCCTTCAGCTGCTTGTTGGTCACATGGGTATAAATTTGAGTAGTGGAGATGCTGGTATGGCCCAAAAGCTCTTGCACGGAACGCAAATCAGCCCCGCCCATCAGTAAATCAGTAGCAAAAGAGTGACGTAAGGTGTGGGGTGTGGCTTCAACCGGAATTCCAGCTTGATGTACATATTTTTTGATAATCCGCTCGATCGAACGGGGAGTGAGCCTGCGGAAACCTTCGGTCGGAATTTTACCTCTGTAGTTGATAAATAAAGCTTTCTCCTTATCCTGGCGCTTTTTTAAGTATGTGTCCAGCCAACGCACTGCCCCATCGGATAAGAAAACCACCCGGGGCTTCCCTCCTTTTCCGATGACGCCAATTTCCCGAGTATTAAAATTTATTTGATCGCAATTTAGCGCCGCCAGTTCAGCCACGCGCAGCCCGGTTGAAAATAAAGTTTCCAAAATGACTTTATCGCGCAATCCGTAAAGACTATCAGTCTGAGGTGTATCTAAAAGCTTTTCCACCTGATCTGCCAACAAAAATTTTAAAGGACGGGCTTCTTTTTTGGGAAGGTCGATTTTATCCACGGCCACACTTTTGACATCACGTTTGGCCAAATATCGCAAAAATGCCCGCAGCGCCACTAAAAAATAAGACTGGGTAATGCGTTTCAAAGGTTTTTTAGTTTGAAGATTTTGATAGCGCGCCAGAAACACCCGGTATTTCCAAACATGGTCGGCCGTCAGTTTTTCAGGGTTTAGGTTTTTGGCGACATTTTTCTCGATCCAATCTTTGAATCTTTTTAAATAGTAATCATAATTTTTAATGGTCAAGTTTGACAAACCCTTTTCCACTTCACAATATTCCAAAAAGTCTTGAATATGTTCCCGGATAGATTTCATTTTTCACTTTCTTTATAATTTTTTGACCTTTGAACTTTGCCTTTTGAGTTCTGATTTTACTTTTGAGTTTTAAGTTACGAGTTACTTTTGACTTTTTGACCCTCCGACTTTGACTTCAGTGCCGAGTTTTGAGCTTTGAGTTTTAAGTTCTTTTATCTTATCCCATTTTTTCATAAAAAGCTAAGTTTCGCTTGTTTTTACTTAAACCCCGCGCTTCTCATCCCCTGGAGACGGTAAAAATCTAGCTCTCTTATTTTTAAATCGATTTTAAGGCCATCCTGGGGCTTTTTGGCTTTAAATCAAGCTTCCCAAGCTGAAATAATTGACGCTCGAAAATCCAATTCATATTTTAGACTACTTACGTCTATGGTCGGCTTATATACTCAATTGGAGTAATCTAGCTGTATATTTGACTTACGGGAAGCTCTTCCCTTTTCTTACCTTTATAAGATAGGGGAGGGTTTGAAACTTAAAACAAAAAATAAGTAAAAAATTAAGAGAACAAATCCGAACTCAAACAATAAAAAATATAAAAAAGAAAGATGAAAAGCACTCAAACCAACAAAAACAAAAATCCGGTCCCCCAACTTCACACCCCTCCATAATGTCGCTTAAGTTTTATTGTACGACATAATTTATGTTACAATTTTCCTCCCCTTTCTGTCAAGTCACTCTCAAAAACTTGTGTTTTGCTCGAAGGAGGAAAAGCCTAGGGAAGAAAGAGGTGTGTTTTTTGTTTTTGTTTATGAAGATAATCTAAAAAAATTTCTCTTTATTTATAATCGTTCGAGAAGACCACTTACTTTACCCGTGCCCGCCTGATAAGCGAGGCAGGGATGAATCGTTTGCTCTTCCAACCTCTTTTTCGATCCTCTCAAACCCTCTTGGCACTTGAAGGGAACTCTCGCTGGAAAGCGAGTCTCCCTGAAGTTATCCACAGAGTACATTTAATTTAACAATTAGCCTAAATTGCAAAGATTTTGCTCTCCTCTACCCTATAGTTTTTTTATATTTACGTGTTCCACGCAATATATCAAACTAGATCAATATAGCGAAAAACGGCTTTAAATCAACTCCGGCGGGGAAGTCTAAAAAACAAACATTTTTATTCTCTCCCCTCCCCAACCACTTGTCTGTCTCTTGGACAAACCAAATGACTTTAACTTTAGTTCTCCATGAAGATCGAACCATAGGATGACTGAAAATCGTGGCTTGGTTAATAAGGGAAAACTCTAGCAATTTGCCATTAAGTGGCCGTTGATCGTGTGGGTCGCCTTAACTTAAAAAAAGATGAGATGGTAAAAAATAGCAGCGATAACTAAAAGAGCAATTGCGATATATTCAGTCGCAGTTTCTTTAGACATATTGGCTCTTAAATCATGCTCTAAAATCCCGGTAACTATATAAAAAACTGCTCCTAAGCTAATCGACTTTACATAAAATGGAAGGTTTAGAAAAATGAAGACAAAGGCAAATTCGGCCAAAATTAAACCTGATAAGAACATATATAACAAAGGATGCCCTCCCCGACTGAGTTCGTTGATTAAAAGATAATAAGCCGGATAGGATAAGACAAAGGGTATAATAAAACTGAAAACTACAATTTGAATCAAGGAAAACCCAGACCAGAAAATAGCGCTCATAAACATAAAACTTAAACCAAAATAGATCAGATGCAGAGCTGTCCAGGCAGCTCTTACCAAGGGCAGGGGTCTGACGGTTGAAATATTAAGAATATTGGTGGTCAGCAACATCAGATAAAGTCCTAAGAATGAAAGGATTGGAACAACCCACGGAAAGCCTAACTGGGCAATAATCGGGATATTAAGGATGATGGCGGTGGTGAAAAGGATAGTTAAAATGGGAAGGGCAAGATATTCTTGATCCTTAAGATCAAAATCTAAAACCCAAAAAGTTAAAAAATAATCGACGATCGCCACCACGCCGATTGATAAGGCCGGATTGATTTTACTTTGCTGAATAAACCACAGAATAAGAGTAAGCAGAATCGAGACTAAAATAATCTTGCGACGTTTGGTCAATGGAAAGACTATTCTAACCATCTTTTCTTCTTTCCTTTGGTCTGCTCTGTTCTGTTTTCTTTTTGGCTATTTTGGCGTGCGGATGAATCTTCTTTAACCCGCCATTTTTATAAGAATGGCAAACCGCAACCGCCAGAGCATCTGCGGCGTCATCGAAATGATATCCGTCTTTAAATTTTTTCGTCTTGTCCTTCTTTAAGGCTGAGATTCCTAAGATTTGCTTTACTCTTTTTTGGACTTCAGGTTTTTTAGCGCGTCCATAGTTTGTCAGCTCAAGCTTAATCTGGAGCGGGGTGTATTCATAGATTTGGATGTTTTTTTGTGCCGCCACAAGCATGGCTATTCCCTTTGCCTGGCCGACTGACATCACAGTTTTGGCATTGGAAAAAAAGAAGATCTGTTCGATTGCCAAGACATCGGGTTTGTGTTTTTCTAAAAGCTCAGAAAGCTCATGGTATAATTTTTTCAGTCTCTCCCCCATTGAATACTCATTCGAAGTAACCAAACAACCGTAATCAATGACTTTGAAAATCTTACGCTCATCGGCAATCAGACCGCCGGAAACCGAATTTTTTCTGATTTGTATTAAACCGTAACCGGTGGTTGCAGTTCCTGGATCAATTCCCAAAATCAGCATGGTTTAAAATTTCATCCGCAATATCTAAATTAGAATAAACCTTTTGAACATCATCGCACTCTTCAAGAGTCTCCAAAAAATCTAAGATTCTCAAGGCTCTTTCTCGATCTTTCACTTCCACTAAAATTATGGGTTTCCAGATTATCTCGACTTCGCGAACCTGATAATTTTTGGCTTCTATGGCTACCTTAACCGCATGTAAAGCCTCAACCTTGGTATAAACTTCAAAACCGCCTTCAACCTCCTCAATATCCTCAACTTCACCAATATCCATCAATTCTAACATCGCAGCTTCTGTTGCACGCCCATCCTTAGCCACGAAAATTAAACCCGCTTGGCTAAAAAAATGGGAAACTGAACCGCGCTCACCCAGGCTGGCTCCGTTTTTGGAAAAGAGACTTCGAAGTTCCGAGATGGTCCGATTTGGATTATCGGTTGTGGCTTCGACTAGAATCGCGACCTTATCCGAGGCGAATCCTTCAAGTAAAATCTCGGTTAGCCCAGCTCCTTCACCACCTTTGCGAACTTTTTCTAAAATTCTTTCAATATTAGCCTTGGGCATATTAACCGCCTTGGCTTTTTCAATTATCATACGCAATTTGAAATTTGTCTCAGGATCAGTGCCACTTTTGGCAACCAAAGTTATGGATCTTCCAATTTTAGTAAAGGCTTGCCCTCTTTTTTTATCAGCACTTTCTTTCTGCCTTTTAATAGTCGACCATTTAGAATGACCTGACATTTTAATTTATCCTTTTCTTTTACTTGCAATTTATTTAATTGAAGTTGAGTATATAATACCACACCTTTTTCTCTCTTGACAAACTTGCAGATTTGTGGCTTTCTTAAATAATGGACTCAATCAAAGTTGAAGATTTGGAAAAAAAGGCCATTCAAGCGGCTTTAGAAAATAACTGGGATCAAGCTGTTGTTTTTAACCAACAAATCTTGACTCTTAATCCCCGTGATATTAATGCTTTAAATCGTTTAGCGACGGCCTATTCGCGTAAAGGACAAATCAAGAAAGCCCAAAAAACCTATCGCTTAGTTCTCAAAATCGATCCCTATAATACTATCGCCCATAAAAACCTCAAAAATTGCATATCTAAAAACCTGGCTCAAAATTCATATCCGCCGATTGATCCCAATCTTTTTTTAGAAGAACCCGGAAAAACTAAAACTCTTTTTTTAGATCAGGCAAATGCAGACGTTCTCGCTAATTTAAATGTGGGAGACGCAATCTTACTTCATCAGAATAGAGGATCTTTAATTTTACTTTCAAAAAATAATCAAATCGTTGGTACTTTCGATAAAAATTTTAGTCAATATTTGGGAAAACTCATGCGGATGGGCAATAAATACCGGGCATACATCATGTCTTTGGAAAACAATAAACCTAAAATCTTCATCCGTGAGATAAAAAAAGATCCGCAACTGAAAGATATTACTTCTTTTCCTATCGGAAGTAAACGTCAATACCGCTCTTTTTTAAAAGAGGATTTTCTCTCTCTTATTTCTGAGCAACCAGGAATTCAGGCTTCAACTGAGGAAGAATTTGATGAAAAAAATTCAGAAGACAATGCACTTTTAGAAGATGCGCATCTTGACCTTGGGCACGAAGAAGTAGACGACAATCTTGAAAATCCTGACTTGCAGGCAGAATTATAGATTCCCATAGGCTTTACGCCGTGGTGCTATTTTCTGAAAGAAAACAAACTTGTTTATAACCGGA
>PFXB01000026.1:3105-6987 GCA_002791435.1 candidate division WWE3 bacterium CG_4_9_14_3_um_filter_43_9 | reverse complement strand
TCCTTTTCAGTCAAACATCTTTCGGTTTTTTCCTTCTGGTTATTCTTCCGGCCGCAGTTATTATTTATTGTGAAGGTCGAAACCTTACGAGTAGTATTAGAGATTTTCATGCCAAGAAAAAAGCCAGCGTCATCCCGCCCGCCGAATCGGCGGGATGCGGGATCCCGTGGGGAGAAAGGACAATCCAACGGGATCCTCACGTCGTCCCGCTTAGCGGGATTCCTCAGGATGACAGAAACCTAAAGAGCGCTTAATGAAAAGATTGTTATTTGCGATCGGTATTCTAAGTCTGGCGGTAGTAAAAAACAGCGGCGCCTATTTTTCTAGTCAAACTGCCATTGGAGCCAATTGCGTCTCGGCCGGCTGTTGGGCTTTGCCCACTCAGCCGATTTTACTATCTCCAGCCAACGGCACCTTCATCGGTTTAAACTCAGACTGGTGGCAAAATCCGGTTCTGGTTTGGGAAAATTCTCAAAGCTCGTGTCCTTTAGCCCGGCTGAGTTATCAGTTAGAAGTTTATACTGATAAAAATTTGCAGAACTTGTATTATCAGTCAGACTGGCTTTCAGAGCCGATATCATCCATCCAAGAGATGCCGGACGGATCTTATTTCTGGCGGGTTCGGGCGCGTGATCAGTTTAACCATATTGCGGACTTTACCGAGCAGTGGTTTTTCGCTGTCGACAGGCTGGCGCCCCAAATCTCCGAGCCGGTGGTAGCCGAAAAAACCAGTCGGTCTGCAGTGATTGAATGGCAGACTAATAAGCCGGCGACTTCGCAAATTATCTATGGTTCTGATTCTGATGAGGTTTTCAAAACACCCATGGAGTCAGGTTTTACAACCAACCATCGGGTTTTACTTTCTAATCTTTTTTCTGCGCGGACCTATCATTTTCAAATCCTTTCTCGGGATCAGGCTCAAAATGAGGTTGTTTCGGAGAATTTCACCTTGCGGACTTTATCCGAAGCAGGCGACATTGTCATCAACGAACTGATGTGGATGGGAAGCGGGTTTGGTCCTTACGACGAGTGGCTTGAACTAAGAAATACGAAAAGTTATCCGGTTGACATCAGCGGCTTTAAACTCACCAAAAAGACCGATCTTTTTCCTGAGGGAGAAGAAATGATGACGGTACCTCAAGGGAAAGTCATTCCGGCCTTGGGATTTTTCTTAATTTCACATTTTGGGGACGAAGAGTCAAAAATTAAGGTAAGTCCAAATCTTGTTGTCGGTAACAAACTGGTTTTAAGAAATGAAAGTTTACAAATCAGACTTTATGCCGGAGAAGTTTCTACGCTAAACTTGGTTGATATTGCCGACGACGGGCAGGGAAAGCCTTTAGCTGGAACGAATAAGAATACAGATGGGAATTTCTACCGGTATTCTATGCAACGGAAAGAAATCGCCGGCGACGGTACCTTAGCAGAAAATTGGGAGACCTGTTATACAAATTCGCTTGAAGAACAAGGCTATTGGGATGAAGGAGTGGTTTTGGAAAAAGGGACACCGGGCGGGAGGAATCTGTTTGGAGAATAAGTGTAAAACCAGAGGATCATTTTCTAAAGTAAAGTGGTACAGCGGACGGGATCCTCACGTCGTCCCGCCATGGCGGGACTCCTCAGGATGACAATTTTTACAACAGTGAGTGATACAAACTTTCAGTCTGGTCGGTAACTTCGTCCCAGGTGTGGACGGCAAAGTCATGGACTTTAATGTCTTTGGGATGATGATAAAAAAGTTTGTCATAAAACTCGTCGGTTTTGGTGACGATTTTATCCCAGTCGTATTCTTTTCTAACTCTCTCCCGGCCCTTTCTCCCGGCCTCTTTAATAACTAATGGCTCGTGAATTAATTTTTCCAATTTTTCTTTGAGGTCTTTTACATTTTTGTTCCTAAAAAAGAAACCGGCACCACCGATGGCTTCTAAATGTTCCGGGATGTCAGAAGCCAGAACTCCGCGGGCATAACTTAAGGCTTCTAAAACTGCAATCGGCAAGCCCTCAGCCTCAGAAGGATGAATGAAAAGATAGGCATTGGAGAAAAGCTCGGCTAAGGTGTCACCGGTTTGGTAGCCGGTAAAAAGAACGCGTTCATCGCCTTCGGCTAATTCTTTCAACCTTTTTTCATAAGCGCCACCGCCATCGGCCGGTCCTCCTACGATGACCAGTTTTAGAGATGTCCGGATTTGACGGAAAGCCTTAATCAGATAATGGATGCCTTTGTGAGCGACAAGCCGCGCAACAGTCAGCAAATAATTTTCTTTATCCAGACCCCAATCGGCAATCATTTTAGGCTTTTGGGGTTTTAAAATCGGAACACCGTTAGGAATATAGATTACCTCTTTTTTATATTTTTTGGCTACATATTCCTGCAGAACTTTAGAAACAACGATGGTCCCGTGGGGACGCGTGACCGCTATTCTCTCTCCGAGTTTCAGGAAATTTTGAGCGAAGAAACCCCATTTTTGATGTTCATAGTCTTTGCAATGAAAAGTGGCCACAATTTTGGTGTGCGGCTTTCCTGCTTTAGGGATAGGTAAAAGCGCAGAAGGGCCAATTCCCTGATAATGGATGATATCTGTCTTGCGGGAAAGAACATCTAGAGAAGCTAAAAAAGTGTGGGTTGCCGCATCTAGGTTTTTGTGGTTCAGGGAAGGAAGATAAAGGAGATTGACTCCGTGATAGGTTTTCAAATTTTGACCGGTATACCATCTCCGGCAATATACCCAGACTTGGTGCCCTCTTTCTGCCAGTCTTGTTGAGAGCTGTTCAACATGATGTTCAACGCCTCCGTAGGTAGCCGGGATTCCTTTTTGGCCAATGAAAAATATATTAAGCATTTTTGTAATAATAATATCCGTCTTGGCCACCACTGGGCTTTTTTGAGTTTAAGACAGTTCCTATCACTTGGCCGCCAACTCTGATAATAGAGTCGATGGCTTTTTTCACCTTGTCTCTCTGGGTTTTGCCTAATTCGACCACAATCACCGTTCCGTCGGTCATGGAAGACAAAACTGCCGCATCGGTCACCAGACCGATCGGAGGAGTATCCAGCAAAATAATTTGATTTCCATCTCCTCTGACTTTTTCCAAAATTTCATGCAGGCGGGTGGAGCCCAGCCATTCGGCTGGATTGGGGATAAAAGAGCCGGAAGGAATAACTTTGAGGCCCGGAGTTTGAGTTTCTTGATATTTAATCGTCATTTCTTTTTCGGCGGTTAAAAGATTGCTTAAGCCTGAGATGTTGTCGAGTTTGAAAATTTCGTGCTGGGAGGGACGGTGCAAATCAGCATCAATCAAGACTGTTTTAAAACCAGCCTGAGCCATAACCACAGCCAAATTGGCCGAGATTAGGGATTTGCCTTCAGCCGGTACAGCTGAGGTAATGACCACCGTTTTATTGGTCTTTTCCGGCTGTGAAAATTGAATATTAGTGCGAATTTCTCTTAGAGATTCAACCAGGGGTGATTGAGGGTCAGCCAGAGCGACCAATTTTCCTGGTTTGCGGTTGGCCTCTTTGATGTAATTTAAGGTACCAAGATTAGGCAGATTTAGGAAATCTTGCACATCGGAATCATCCTTGAAGGTGTCATCCAGATATTCAATCAGGATAATGATGCCGGAAGAAGCGAGCAGAGAGAGAAAGAAAGCAAGAAGAATTGATAAAGCCTTTTTTGGTGAGTCAGATTTGTTAGGGGCAGAAGCGGCCTCAACCACGGCGATGGTGTTCTTGCTGGTTCTCTCTTCCTGAAGCTTATCAACTTCTTGGGAGAAATTGTCAACCACTGAATTAGCAATGGTAGCCGCTTTCTGGGCATCATGGTTTTTAACCTCGATTAAAATAAGTTGGGTGTCGCGGATCAATTCTACCCTGATTTCTTT
>PFXB01000026.1:2937-3079 GCA_002791435.1 candidate division WWE3 bacterium CG_4_9_14_3_um_filter_43_9 | reverse complement strand
AGGAAAGATTATTAATCACTTTTTCCAAAACTGGTCTTTTGGTAACGACCTCAGCATAGGTTTTGGCCAATCTTTCCGAAGTCATAATATCATTTAAATTAATGGTTTCGGTGGAAGCCTGGTTGACCATGAGCAGCGTCGA
>PFXB01000026.1:0-2922 GCA_002791435.1 candidate division WWE3 bacterium CG_4_9_14_3_um_filter_43_9 | reverse complement strand
TTTTATGAGAAAAACCGCCACGGTGGTGGCAAGAGTTGCTACTAAAACAAAAAGGAAAATTTCCAGCCGCCATTTTTTAGTGATCAGAAAATATTTTTTTAATTCCATGTTTTTCAAAAAACTTAAGCTAAAACAAAGATTTACCCTGCACAATCATATCACAGTTTTGGGCGACTAACAATTCTGCATCTTCTCCGATGAGTCTTCTGGCTATCTCAAGACCGTAACTTAAGGGCACAAAATTGCGGAAAGGATTATGAACGTCGGTTGCCAAAATGTGTACCATCCTTTCCAGAATTAGTTTTTCAGCGGTTGACTGCACTTTTTTCCCCCAAAGCCCGGAGAGCGAATCAGTTGAAACCTGGAAAAGAACATGCTTTTTAAGCCACGGATTTAAGATTTCTGTATTTTCCTGAACCTCCACATATTTTTCCGGGTGGGCCAGAATCGGCCAGAGATTTCCGGCAATCATCTCATCCAAAACTGGCGCGACCTCAACGAGTGGAGTCTCAAAAAGATCTACCAGCAGATAGCGAGTTTGATTGATAGTCAAAAAATCGCCAAGATTATATTGACTGAAAAGATCCGGAGAAAGCCGGACCTCCATGCCGGGCAGGATTTCAACCGGCCAGTCAAGTTCAGTTAAGGCTTTTTTGACCAGGGTTAATCCTTCTTGAATCTCTTGGACGGTCGGTTCATAAAGTTGAGAAATAAAATTGGGGGTGACAACAATTTGTTGGACCCCGTCTTCCATTTCTTTTTTAATAATTTTGAGAGTTTCGGGGAAGTTACGCGCTCCATCGTCAATTTCAGGCAAAAGATGGGTATGAAGATCCAGCATGGTTTATTCCTTTAGTTTGGCGATTACTATTAAACGTCGCAAGCTCGTGCCCGGCGGATCGCAGGTTTGTAAAGTCAAAACCGGTTCGTCGTAGTCGGCTGTCAAAGGGCCGACATCGTCAGGATTGACGATTTTCTGCTCAGAAACCTGGTAGTCGAAGCGTTGACCTTGATAGAAAGTGATGATGGTATCACCGACTTCGAGTTTCCCCAAAAGAGTAAAAACCGCATTATACTGTCCGATTTCCAAAACATTAAAGGTGGAATGGGAAAAAAGAAAAGAATTTCCCTGCTCACCGGGGAAGCGGGTGCCTTTGGCATGCGCCACTCCTGAATTTAGAGCCTGGGTATATTCGGCTTCATTGGCGGCGTCAACGTTGGCGATTATAGGCGCATTGACATTTATTTTTTCAATCACGATTCCGAAATCAGTCGCAACCGGAATGACTTTTAAGGGTTCTTTGGGCTTTTCTAAAAGTTCAATGATATTTTTAGAAGGTTGAGGGGCCTGATTTTCATCAGTCGCAATCTCATAACGGATGCCGCGCAATTGATCATAATAATATTTAATTTGAGGCGAAATAATGGGATATGACCAAAGGAAAAGATAGGCCAGCGAAGCAAAGATCAGTAAATTTCCAACAATTTGAAGGATAAGTTTTAAAATAGGTGTCTTCTTAGGCGGACTTGTTTCAACCTTGGGTTTTTCCTTCTGGTATTTAATGAATTTTTGAGTTGGTTGGTTGGTTGTGGCATCCTTATCCATAGTCTAAATCTTATCATAAATTTCAACCAAATGTGGTATAATTTTTAGACCAAAAGAGAGTTTCTAAAAAGCGGGCGCATAGCTCAACGGCAGAGCAACACTCTTATAACAAATTTGGAGCCGTAGCTCAAGGGTAGAGCAACACTCTTATAAGGTGGCGGTTGGTAGTTCGAATCTACCCGGCTCCATAGTCCAAATTTGATATATCAATCCAAAGATTGTTATAAGGTGTGGGTTCCAGGTTCAAATCCTGGTGCGCCCATTTAGTAACACTAGCTTGATTTCTCTCCGCCAGTTGGCGGATCGAAAGTAAGGTGTGGGTTTAACGGTTCGAATCCAACCATACCAGTTTGAGAAAGGATCCAGACTGTTTTTTATAAATTGGGAATAGTAAGTAAATAGGTTATAAAAGTATCCCTAACAGCCATTTTTTGAATTTAGCCCGATATGACGGGTTTTTTTGATTTTGTGGTAGAATATGATTATTAAATAAAAATCCGAAAGGGGAATCATGAAAGATAAAATTGAAAGTGCTCAGGCTCCAAAAGCAACAGGACCATTTTCTCAAGCTATTGTTTGCGACAAGTTAATCTTTACCTCAGGACAGGTTTACTTAACCACAGAGGGTATACTGCTCGAAGGGACAATAGAGGGACAGGTTCATCAAGTCATGAGAAATTTAAAATCGATTTTAGAAACTGCAGGTGTAACATTTAACGATGTGGTAAAAACAACAATTTATGTAACTGATATGTCATTATATGGAAAAATCAATGAGGTATATGGAAGTTATATGTCAGAGCCATATCCCGCTCGGGAAACGGTATGTGTACAAGATCTACCGCTAGGGGCAAAACTCGAAATTAGTATGATTGCAATTAAACCATAGAACATTCTATTAATAAGGTTCTGATGGTGTCCACACTACCCAGTAGTAACTAAAAAGCCTGTACCAATAGGCTTTTTGATTTTATGATAGAATAAAAATATGGATAGCAAAAGACCGTATACCACTTTATTTTTAATTCAATCCCTGGACGGGAAAATCACCACCGGTGACAATGACAGTATGGATACGGAGAATTTCCATAAAATAACAGGAATCAAAGAAGGAATGTTTCAGTATTATGAATTGGAAAAAAGGATGGATAGGGTATATGTAAATTCCGGAAAGGTTTTTGAAAAAGTTGGTTTCAATGAAAAGGTTTGGACTAAAGATAAAAATGACGGATTAAGTTTTGTGGTAATTGACAATAGGCCTCATTTAAACCTTGGTGGTTGTGAATATTTGGCAAAGCGCTGCGAAACATTTTTTC
>PFXB01000067.1:5813-6942 GCA_002791435.1 candidate division WWE3 bacterium CG_4_9_14_3_um_filter_43_9 | reverse complement strand
CCTCCCTTACGGTCGGGATCTTCTTTTGCTCGACTGCGCTCGCAAAATGAAGTTTTTCTTCATCTTGAGTTGCGTTTTTCTATTTTCTAAGTGCGGAAAACCACGGCACAAGCTGTAGGTGAAGCGCAAGAAAACGAACCCGCCTCAAGAGTGTAGCCAAGGATACCAGGACTTTAGCAGTGGTAGCCCATTTGTTAAAAACAGAAAGCTTAAGAAAGAGGAAAAAAATTCAATGAAATGTCCTTTCTGTGGCAGCCTAGAAACACAAGTTTTAGATTCTCGGGACAGTGAGAATTTAGAAGCCATCCGAAGGCGCCGGGAATGTTTAAAATGTCATAAGCGATTTACGACCTATGAAAGAATAGAATCGGTGAATCTAATAGTCATCAAAAAAGATGGGAGACGGGAAGAATTCGCCCGCGAAAAACTTAAAACCGGCATTGTTAAAGCCTGTGAAAAGAGGCCAATCAGCGAGGAAGAAATAGAGGAAATGGTTGACTCAATAGAATTCGATCTTAAAAATTATAAAACAACGGAAATTCCTAGCCATAAGATTGGAGAGTTGGTAATGAAATATATAAAAAGAAAAGATAAGGTAGCTTATATTCGTTTCGCTTCGGTTTATCGTGAGTTTACTGATGTGGAAGATTTTGAAAAAGAGCTGGGAAGTCTCTTGAGAAAAAAGCAAACTTAAAAAAGTTAGTTAAAAGGAGGTTAATCAATGGATATTCCGAAAAAGGAACCACAAAATTTTGTTTTGACCATCACCAAAATACGCAAGCGGGACGGACAAAGCGTCTCTTTCGATCAGAAACGTATTACTCAAGCTATTACCAAAGCAGGAAAAGCCACCAAAGAGTTCGGAGGCAGAAAAGCCAAGGAAATTTCGAATGCGGTAGTCTTGGAGCTTGAAAAACGTTATGATGGCAGGAAAGTTCCGACCGTCGAAGAAATTCAAGATATCGTCGAAAAAATCTTAATCAGCCTTCAATTTGCAGAAACCGCCAAAGCCTATATTTTATACAGAAGCCAACATGCTAAGATGCGTCGGGTTAATCTGCTTCTGCAGGAAACAAGTAATTTAGTTTCGGAATATATAGACAACACTGACTGGCGGGTTAAAGAAAAC
>PFXB01000067.1:0-5785 GCA_002791435.1 candidate division WWE3 bacterium CG_4_9_14_3_um_filter_43_9 | reverse complement strand
TGAATAATCACCTGGCTTCTTCCATCATTGCCCGCTATTGGCTCCAAGAAGTTTATCCTCAAGAGATTGCCGACGCCCATATCGAGGGTGATTTTCACATTCACGACTTGGGATTTTTGGGTCCTTATTGTGTCGGCTGGAATCTTCAAGATCTGTTGCGCGTCGGATTCGGAGGAGTGGCCGGAAAGATTGAAAGTAGGCCGCCGAAGCATTTTCGGACAGCTTTAGGACAACTCGTCAACTTTTTTTACACTATGCAGGGAGAGGCGGCTGGAGCTGAGGCGGTTTCCAGCCTTGATACGCTCCTGGCTCCTTTCATCGCCGCGGATAATCTTTCTTTTAAGGAGGTAAAGCAGGCTATCCAGGAATTTCTTTTCAACATGAATGTTCCGACCCGGGTAGGCTTTCAGACTCCTTTTACCAATATAACCATGGATTTGGTACCACCGCAAGATTTGGGCGAGGAACCGGTAGTAATCGGAGGAAAGTTGCAAAAATTACGCTATAAAGATTTTCAAAAGGAAATGGATTTATTAAACAAGGCTTTTGTAGAAGTGATGATCGAAGGAGACGCCAAGGGAAGAGTATTTACTTTTCCGATCCCAACCTATAATATCACGCCGGATTTTGATTGGGACAATCCGTCTCACTTTGGTCTTTGGGAACTGGCAGCCAAGTACGGAGTTCCCTACTTTGCCAATTTTGTGCAGTCGGACATGAAACCCGAAGATGCGCGGAGCATGTGTTGTAGGTTGCGACTTGACAATCGCGAATTAAGAAAAAGAGGAGGGGGACTGTTTGGCTCGAATCCTCTTACAGGATCGATCGGAGTGGTGACTTTAAATCTGGCTAGAATAGGATATTTAGCCAAAGATGAAGAAGACTTTCTGAAGCGTGTTGAAAGATTGATGGATTTAGCCAGGGAATCATTGGAGATTAAAAGGAAGATCATTGAACGCTTTACCGAAAAAAACCTCTATCCTTATTCGGCTTTTTATTTGAGAGATATCAAAGAGCGATATGGCGACTTTTGGCACAATCATTTTTCGACCATTGGTTTGAACGGATTAAATGAAGGAGTGGTGAATTTTTTGGGAGAGAATTTAGGACAGCCAAAAGGCAGAGAGTTTGGAATCAGAGTTTTAGAACACATGCGTAATAAGCTTTTAGAGTATCAAACTAGCAACGGAAGTATGTATAATCTTGAGGCGACACCAGCCGAAGGAACAAGTTACAGATTAGCCAAGATCGATAAGAAGAAATATCCGCAGATTAAAGTCGCCAATGAAGAAGGAGTCCAAAAGAAGGGGATGGATCCTTTTTACACGAATTCTTCTCAACTGCCGGTTGATTTTTCCGCTGATCTTTTTCGTGTTTTACAACTGCAGGATGATTTGCAAACCAAGTATACAGGAGGAACAGTACTTCATATCTTTTTAGGCGAGAGGATGCCGGGCGGGGAATCGGTAAAAAATCTCGTCAAAAAAGTCTTCACGCAATTTAAACTGCCCTATATCAGTATCACTCCAACCTTTAGTGTTTGCCCGCAACATGGATATCTTTCCGGCGAGCATGAGTCCTGCCCCGAATGTCAAAGCACCTGTGAAGTGTATTCGAGAATTGTCGGTTACCTTAGGCCGGTTTCACAATGGAATAAGGGAAAACGAGCTGAGTTTAAAACCCGCAAGGAGTTTAAGGTCTGAAGCTAATCTTCAGCAGGGAGCAGTTTTTTCAGACAGTTTTCCTCAAGAGAGCAAGATGATCCTAAAAATATTCATAAGTCCTAATTGTCCAAATTGTCCGCCGGCTAAAGAGCTCGGAAAGAAATTAGAGTACGAAAAGGCGGATAAAATAAATGTTGAGTGGTATGATATCACCGAAGTCGACGGTATGGCAGAAGGAGCCTTTTACTCAATTCAAGCGACACCGTCATTTGTGCTAATTAACGAATCGGGCCAAGAAATAAAAAGCTGGCGAGGCGAAACTCCAACTCCGGATGAGATTTTTGAAAAAGCGCGATAAAAGTAAAAAGTAGGGCCGTTTTTCACTTCGGTCGAACAATAAGACTGTTATGTTTTGACTAAGCGACCCGCCGACTCGGCGGGGAGCGCATGGAGAAGTACATTTGTCATTCCCGTGAAAACGGGAAACTATAAAAATATGATTTTATCTTATGGATTCCCGATCAGGTCGGGAATGACAAAGACGGAGAGAACGGGATTCCTGCTTTCGCAGGAATGACACAAAACTCAAACATTAAAGTTCATGTGTATTTTCCAGAGAAAGGAAAATTGATGGCTGGAAAATTTATGGTGGCGGGTAACGCCATCATCGAGAAAGACGGCAAGGTCTTGATTACCAGAAGAAATCCTAAGCGCTGGTTAGGTAACGTTTGGGAGTTTGTTTCGGGAAGAATAGAACAGGGAGAAGACTTAGTTACCGGCTTGAAAAGAGAGGTTAGGGAAGAGGTAAGTTTAGAAATTGAGCCTTTATTTCCGATTTACACAACCCATTTTTACCGCGGCGAGAAGAAAGCCGAAAACGAAGTTATTATGGTTACCTATGTTTGCCGGTATGTTTCAGGTGAGATTACTTTAAAAACCGACGAGCAGGTTGAATTTCGTTGGGCAAGTCCCTCAGAACTTACCCAATATGAGTCTTTGATGAAATACTTTGCCGAAGAAATTAATGAATACGGGAAACTAAAACGATGATTCTTGCGGATTCTGATATTAAAAAAGCCTTGAAAACGGGAAAAATAAAAATCGATCCTCCTCCTGATTTGGAGGAACAGCTTGGTTCCTGTTCGCTGGATTTTAAATTAGGTAACGTTTTCAAAGTATTTAATCATTCCTCTTTTCCATATATCGATCCGCGTCAACCCCAAGATGAGAATCTGATGAAGGAAATCGTTGTGGAAAAAGACAAGCCTTTTATTATGCAGCCCCATGATTTTGTTTTAGCCGTCACTCAGGAATATATTGACCTGCCAGATGATCTTCTTGGAAGGCTTGAGGGTCGGTCAAGCCTTGGAAGGCTGGGAATCATTGTTCATTCCACGGCCGCCATTTTTGATCCGGGTTGGAGGGGAAAAGCAACTATGGAAATTGGAAATTTGGGCCGGATGCCGGTGGCTTTGTACCCCGGAATGCGGATTTGTTCCATGACTTTTGAAGAATTGACATCTCCAGCAGAAGTACCATATTTTCAAAAGAAAACCGCCAAATATATTAATCAGGTAAGCCCCTTGGCATCAAAAATTAGCGGAGAAGCGACATGAAAAATTTGATCGGTGTAGGTGTAATTATTGAAAATGAGAAAGGTGAAATTTTACTTGGCCAAAAAGAGAACGGTAGAATTTATCCCGGTTGTTGGATTTTGCCCGGGGGAGCCATTGAAGAAGGAGAAAAAATTGAAGATGCAGTTAAACGTGAAGTAAAAGAAGAAACCAATCTCGACATTGAGATTATACGGCCGATTAATTTTTCTGAAGATTTTACCTGGAAGATAAAACGTGACGGTCAAAAAGAAAATTACCATATTATTGCACTCAATTTTTTAACCAAAATGAGCGGTGGAATTCTTAAAGCCCAAGACGATCTTGTCAATCCTACCTGGGTTTCTAAAGAAAAATTGAAAGAATTAAAACACAATCCGCTTTCCCAACAGCTCTTCACATTTCTGGGATGGATTAAGGATTAAATCAAAACTTGTCCTGAGCGGAGTCGAAGAATGCAAAATACAAAATTTCAAAAAGTCAGGGTAAAAATTATCAAAATCGAAGGGCTGAAACATGTACGCCGCAGTTTCGGACATAAAGTCGGAGAAGAATTTATTTTTCCAAGCTTAATACCGCAAGCGTCAGCTCGCAGATGAAGCTAACCCGACGAAGTCGGGCTCATGTGAAGCGAAGAAAAAGAAGATACCCCGACCGTAAGGTTGGGGGAGATTCATTTTTGACGAGTTCGGTCCTGATAAAAAGATGTGTCTATATGCTCAAGAAGCCTTGATGCCGGCAGTTGGGGTTTTACTCCACAACGGAAAATTCCCCTGATTACCCCAAGATGAAGATTTATTTTGGGGCTGTCCACACCCCGGAAACCAATATCAAGATTTGGGTCAGGTGATTTTTAGACTGGAGAAGGTTGAATGAAAATTACTTTTTTAGGAACAGGGGCTACGTGTCCGGATTTACTGAACGCCACCTCGTTGGCGGTTCAACCTAAAAACCATCAGGGATATTTGCTTGTCGATACGGGTTGGGGTGGCTCTATCTTCCGCGAACTCAAAGATTGTGGTTATAATCCGCAAGATTTAGAGGCGGTCTTTTTATCCCATATTCACATGGACCATTCGTTGGGCCTTCCACTTCTTTATTCTCGGTTAGGAAACATCAAAAAAGTTTTATATACGGATCAGAAATTATGCGACGTTTTAACTTCTAAAAATATTTGGGAAATGATTGAAACCATCATTTATTCTACCGGTTCAATAGAAAGAGAGCCGATCAGAAAAAATCTTCCCCTTGTCGGTATCAGTCATAAAAATATCATCAGAAATGCTTATGGATTTGAATCACTTGAGTTTTTCAAGACAAGGCATGAAAAGAAAAAGCCGGGGAGACTGCCGACTGAAAGCTACGGGATTATAATTCGGGCTGAAGGGAAAAAGGTGGTTTATCCTTCCGATACGGTTCCTTTGCCAATCACGGTTGAGAAAGCGAGGCAAGCAGATTTGTTAATTCATGAGGTTTTTTGCCCTATAGATTCAAAGTTAGCAGAGAAAAGCGGCCATTTTCCCGCCATCGATGTCGGGAAAATAGCCCAATCCGCTCGGGTTAAAAAATTAGTTTTAACCCATTTTGTGGCCGAATTTATTACTCAGCAGGAAAAGATGAAAGAAGCCGCACAAAGATATTTTAAGGGAGAAATTATTCTTTCCGAGGACCATCTGTCACTTGAAATATAATGGAATTTTTAATCAAGGGTTTTTTAAAAACTTCACTCATAGAATGGCCGGGGGAAATCGCGGCCGTTATTTTTTTGCCGCATTGCAATTTTCGCTGCCCGTTTTGTCATAACTCGGACTTAGTTTTAAGGCCTCAAAATTTAACCACCATTCCAGAAGATGAGGTGTTGGTTGATTTGGCCAAGCGGCGGAGCTGGATTGACGGAGTAGTTATAACCGGCGGAGAACCGACCCTGCAGCCAAACTTGCCCCAGTTTCTGCTCAAAATCAAGCAATTAAATCTGAAGACCATGTTGGAAACCAACGGTAGCCACCCGGAAATGTTGCAGGTTCTTTTTAAGCGAAATCTGCTAGACTATCTTTCCATGGATTTGAAAGCTCCATTTGATGAGCGCTATCAGAAAGCTACCGGTATTAAGGTCAACTTGTCAGATATTCAAAAAAGCATGAATATGATCCGTAAGTCAGGTGTCAATTATGAATTCCGGACAACGGTTGTGCCAGGATTTTTATCTAAGGTTGACTTGTTTGATTTAGCCGAAAGCATTCCCTGGGCCAAAAGATGGTTTTTGCAACAGTTTGTTCCGCACAATACTCTTAACCCAGAATTTACCAAAATTAAACCCTATTCAAAAAAAGAGATGGAAAAGATGACAAAAATGTTGCGAGAAATTGTCAGGACGGTAAGATTAAGAGGAGTGTAAAAAATAAGTTAAAATTTAAAATTTAGAATTAATATATAGCAACCGCAAAACAAAATGACAGTTTCGTTGCAAACACCTTCGAGGTGGTGTTGCGCCTGCGGCTACACCTCGAA
>PFXB01000040.1:640-6955 GCA_002791435.1 candidate division WWE3 bacterium CG_4_9_14_3_um_filter_43_9 | reverse complement strand
GGCTTTAACACTTTGTGCGACCCCTCCGGATAATATTACCCAAAGCTTGAATCTGCCAAACAACCACTATACCAGATAAAATCCTTGTTTCTTAAAATCCTGGTCAAAAGAAAATACTTTTTTGACATCTACTGATTGCATCAATGCAAAGGCCGTACAATCAAAAAAACTGACATTTTTGCCGGCTATTTTACGGAAGATCTCCCAGGAATCATGTTGTAAGTCTTCATCAATTAAAACCACATTCAATCCGTTATCGAAAACAGTCTCGCCAAATTCCAAAGCCTTCTGCTTCGAAATCCTTAAACTCAAGACCGTCAAAACCTCACAAACGACAATATTGGAAGTGAACACTTGGGCGTTTTCTTGAACCAACGTTTGACTTTTGGTAATAGCGGCTTTATGGTTGGTATCATCAGCATTCCATAAAGCAATAAAGGCTGAAGCGTCAATAAAAATATCCATTCGTCGTTTCCTTAAATATCTTTTTTAAAAAGAAGTTCTTTGTAATTTAAAGACAGGTTCGGTTCTCCGCTTATCCCCGCCTTGTCTGCCATTTTAAGCAGTACGCCCGCGTTTCCCTTTTTCTGCTTTATAAAACAGGTCTCAATCATTTCCCGCACCAGCTCGGAAAGAGAACGCTTCTGGCGCTTAGATTCAAGCAGAAGAATCTTGTATTGATCTTCTTTTAAGTTAATCTGGGTTCTGATCATATTGTATTCCTCCCTAATTTCTACATTATACATCTTACATCTGTAAAATCAAGGTAAATTTCTGTCCTCCTGAACTCTTTTGAAAATCTCAGATTTCCTTTAAAAGAACCTGCCTATGATAGTCGGTTTTTCTCAGGCTGCTGCCTAAATCCAGCCGGATTTTTAGGCCCTCAATTTCTCCCAGCCAACCCATCCCCAAAACTGTTCCTTTATTGGCAACTTTTAACTCCCAACGGAAAAATTCCTGGCCGAAGTATTTGTCAGCAATTTGGCGGATCTCTTCGAATGTCAGGGCAAGATCCAGGTCTATCTGGAAATGGGGAAACCATTTATCCTGCCAGCTCGCTTTTCTCTTTTCTAAAACGATTTCCAAAAGAGGATTTTCAAAAACTGCTCTGTTTCCGACAAACAACCATCTGGAATTAGCCAGCCCTGATTTTTCTTCAAAAAGATGAAAAGGCGTATCTTTCAGACAACCTTTCAATATGGCAATTTCTCCGGCAGAATCCTGGCAGAAATATCCCACGCCCAAATGGTTCAGGCGCCGGATAGAACTTACTATCTCTTTCAGAAAAGCCGCATACTCTTTCTCTTTTAAGAAATCAGCGCCTTTTTGGTTTTTTACTCCCAACTTGTCATTGAGATTTACCTTGCCTAAAAACAAAAAAGAGGATGGAGACAGGGTAAAAAGAGGTTCCTTGCCAACTTGCAGGGAAATTCCTTCCTGCTTTGTAACCAGAAACCGGCCGGCCGGTTTATAAATTTCTTTCAGGATCTCAAGAAGGGTGATAATTTTTTGATAAGCTTTCATCTTGTGTCTTTAAATCAATTCTTTTTCGATTTTTTCCAAAATCATTTTATCTGACTTATAGGTCAACGTTTCCCAAACCTTCTCCTTTTCCACCCACTTGGCATCCATCATTTCCCAATCGTGGTTTTGGGGCTCGCCGCTTTCATATTCCATAAGATAGTAATAGACCTTTTTCTTAACCCTGATTCCGTTTTCAACATAAAAATATTCTGTCGTTCCCGCCTCTTTGATAATTTTTGCCCTGACTCCACCCTCCTCCAACACTTCCCGCAGGGCCGCTTCTTCTTTCTTTTCATGCTTTTCGATGAGCCCTTTAGGGAAACACCATCCTTTATGCCCGGCATGCTGGACTAAGAGAATAAATATTTTACTCTTTTCTTTCTTAGATACTATTCCGCCGGCCGAAAAGTCGAAGCGGAATGGTTTCTTTTCCATTTTTATAGCTTTCTTAATTTCCAGAGGTTGAACCTCTTTAGAGTTTAGAGGTTCAGCCTCTTGTATCTCCTTCGAGCTCAAGCCATACATAGTTTGGTGCGATTATACAACTCCGCTCGAATATATTTTATCAGAAATTCTTAGATTTTCAAAATTCAATTTGTCAGGCCCTCGCTTCGCGGGACTCGCAAAAAAAAGAAAAGAAAAAATGCTGGACGGACGGCGGGGGCCGTAAAAATAAAGATAGGAAAGACGCAAGAAGGTCGCAAAAGAAAAATACAAAAAAGAAAAGTCGCCACTTTTCTTTTTAGCCCCTTCTTCTCATTCTGAAAACTAAAACTAGGAGAAAACCAACGATTGAAACTAAAATCCCGATGATGGCAATCACATTTCGCCGGTTAAAAGGGTTGGCCAGCTCGAGTTTGACTCGGAAATCAAAGGTTTCTACCTGACCGCTCAAGACCACCTTTTGCTCGCCAATCTGCCCTTCGTGCTCAACCACGATTCGGTGTTCTCCGGGAGAAACATTTTCAAAAACTACCACCCCATTCTCATCGGTGTATTTGGTAATTGGTTCCGAATAGAGGGTAACCTTGGCTCCTTCAATTGGCTCTCCGCTCTCGTCTAAAATAGTTACTTTAATCTGGTAAAGTTTTTCCTTGACCTCCAAAAGAATTTGAATGGTACTTTTGGTGGAAGCAGCAGAGACTTGCCCTCTGAACAGTCCTGATACGGTCAAGAGTAAAAGTATGGTGATGAATAAAATTGAGCCGAGTTTTTTCATAATGTTGTTGCCGTAACCGTCACATTAACTGTATAAGTTCCGGTTGGCTGAAATTTGGATGAGCCGACTTCGGCCTTAAACTGAACAATCTCATCCGAACCAGTGGCAACCGAAGCCCGACTGGCAATTTGAAACAAAGCCGAACTTTTAACATTCAACCATTTAGCATTTGACGAATCATCCGTTCCCCAAGTGCCACTGGCATAATCAGTAGAAGTTGATTTGAGCCGTCCGCCCCATTCCGAATCGCTACTGGCCACGCTCCAAGTTTCCGGGGTATCCGCCACCGCCGGAGTGTAAGCGGCAATCGTATCTGAATACTCATTGGCCATTGTTGCCGTACCTGCCTGCCACTCCAGTTTGTAGCCGTTGGGGTTATTGGTGGTAACTGTCCAAGTGGCTTCGCCGGTGCTTGAAGTGCCGGTGCCGGTAATGGTCCCTAAAGAAACATCAGCCGGCGAAGAAACGGAAATGCTGATTGGCACGACTTGATAAAAATCCGTGTAAGAATCTTCATCCGTTGCCGCCGCATCATCGGTGGTGTAAAACTCGGCATTGTAGTTAGTTGATTGGGTGGAAAAACTGCTGTTGAATTTAATTTTAAAATCTAAAGTGCAGGTATTGGTAGCGCAGGTTGAATCGGTACCGGTGGAAGTAATCGTCGCCGCATTTTGGGTATCCGCGGTTTCCGAAAAAGCATCAGTGGCCTCGGTCCAAGTAAACTTTAAGGCATCATAAGGAGTAGTGTTATCCGAGGAATTAGCCAAGCGTAAAACAACCGTTGTCAAATCTGTGTATCCATCCGTATCCGACACCACTGCCCGAAAATTCCACTCCGTGCTATCATCCACCACCGCATCATTTCCGTCTCCGCCGTAGGGGTTGGTAAAGGTTAAAGAGTCGTTGGTGGGGGCAGTGTTGGATACGGATGGAGTATAATCAACCTCAACATAGACTTGGGTACAATAAGTTGGTGCTACTCCCTTGCCTTCTTGCACACCCCGCAAACTTACTCCTATTTGTAAATTATCTATCGCATCCCAAGTTCAAGAACCTCCGCCAGGATTACTCGTCCATTCATGAGAGTAATTTACCCAACTACCTGTTATTGATTTGGTACTTTCGTATACTGTTCCACCAGTCTTTAATACTATTTTCAAAAAGTCACCATTAGCTATTCCTTGCCTAACTCGAGCATAAATAGTAACACTATTTATTGTTCCGCTCCCAGAACTGTTTTCTATGCCATATAAATCTCTCTGAAAATTATTATAATCGGTGTCATTCCGAACCTTTGTGGTTTCGTCATCTGCTATAGCTTCATCAACATCCTGCCAATGATTTCCTGCTCCAGAAATCCCATAGGATAAATTTTCTTCGTCTCCGGCTACATTTGGCCTTAAGGTTTCTACATCTGGATTATTATAAGCATAAGCGGTTTTATCGCCAAACTGGAATTTAAGAGTGTGTTTGCCGGCAACATTGACTAAATGAGTTACTGTGCCTATATCATCGCAAGTCCAATTAGGAAAGAATAATACATCGCCTTCTCGAATCTCTGGTATGACCTCTTCTTCCGAGCATTTCATACCCACAAACTCTAAATCATCAATGGTTGCCCCATCCATTGGGGTAATGGTTAAATCAGCTGTGCCTTGGGTTTCAAAAGAGACTGCCCAATCTTCTCCCGCTCCGGGGTGAGAGCGGGGGGTGAGAATAGCAAGTGTTGCTTGTTCTTTGGCTTGGGTGATTTTTTGATTGGAAGATAAGAAATGAGGCAAAAGAAGCCCTAAAATTAAGAGAAAAATAAGGATTGGTCGTTTGGATGGTTTCTTAGACTTGCTTGCCATTTCATTTCTTTTTTCTGATTTTAAACACCTCACTACGGCACAAGGAAATCAGTAAAATTATCCTGATTAACTGTTTCCACCTCTGCTCCTTTGTAAGCTTGAGTGAATTCCTTTTCCACTATTGGGCGTATTTTCCCCTGCCATTTAAATTCAAATCCATAGATTTTTCCCTCCCTCTCTTCAATTAAGTCAATCTCTTTTTGGTCATATGTTCGCCAAAAGTAGTAATTTGTCCGCCGGCCCAAATTCTGATTCAGTTTCAAGCGCTCCACAAGTAGAAAATTTTCCCATAACTGACCTTTATCACCTCGCAACTTTATGTCATTAAAGTTTTCAATTAAAGCGTTCCTCACCCCGTTATCATAAAAATAATAGCGATCTGTTTTAGCAATTTCCTTCCTTAAATTTCGGCTAAAACCGCCAATTTTGTAAATAACAAAAGATTTCTCTAACAAATCCAGGTATTTCTCTACCGTGACTCTGTCTAAAGCCAGATTTGAAGCTAATTCCGAAATGGCCACTTCCTGCCCAATCTGAAAAGCCAATAACCGCAGTAAATCAACTATTTTATCTGATTTTTTAATATCGCCGAAATCAAGCATATCTTTGTATAGATAACTAGAAACCAATTCGGCTAGGTAATCTTCTCTCTGCCGGCGGCTTTCTATGGTTAAGGCCTCGGGATAAGCCCCAAAAATCAGCCACCGCTCCAACTGCTGCCTTGCTTCAAAACTTCCCTGCCATTTTTCTATCTCTTGATAAGAGACAGGATAGAGCATAAAGGTTTTTTTTCTTCCTGTTAACGGCTCGCTGACTTTACCAGCCAAATCTAAAGAGGCAGAACCAGTTACTAAAAGTTTCACTTCAGAGAAATTGTCAACAATTATTTTTAAATTCAGGCCAATGTTGGGAACTCTCTGGGCTTCATCAATAATTAAAATTTTGTTATTCCCAATAAAACCCCTTAACTTTTGATTATCTTCACTTGATAAAACCTCACGATATTTTAGTTGATCACCGTTTATCTTAAGATGGGGCTCGTTCAACTTTTTTGAAAGCTCGGATAACAAAGTCGTCTTGCCTACCTGCCGTGGCCCATAAACAACCGCCACCTTCCCAGGTTCAATGGCCTTAAGTACTTTGCTGGTTAAAATCCTCTCGATCAACATAAACCAATACTAACATAATCACAGTAATTTAGTCAAATTGCTATGACTATAATCATAGGAAATCGGCTTAAATGGTTTTCTTTCTCTTAATTTCAAATTTGGCGGTGAAGAATTTGACTAGGATTGCCAGAGCAATCAACCCACCCAAAACCCCGCCTAAGATTTTTACCGGCAAAACATAAAAGGTGGTGGTTTTGACATCGGTTAAATTGTTATAACCCCTTTCTATTTGCGCCGAAGCCGTGTATTTGCCAAAAGCAAAACCTGGTTCCCATACGGCCCTTTGTGTTCTTGAAGAACTGCGCAAAACCACCCAGTCTTTGACTGTGACTTCCTCAACTGTTTTGCTAAAAAGGTTGGAGATAATAATCTTGCCAAAAGGAGTTAGG
Source organism: candidate division WWE3 bacterium CG_4_9_14_3_um_filter_43_9 (assembly GCA_002791435.1). GTDB lineage: Bacteria > Patescibacteriota > CPR3 > CPR3. Next base: position 804 of record PFXB01000040.1, on the reverse strand, counting down.
CGGACATCGCCTTGGTTTTTGAAATTAAGCTCAAAAGTCATCGGCCAAGAACCGTAAACTTTCTTGCTTGTCTTAAAGGATGCAAGCTCGCCGGCAGTTTTTACCTCACCGTCACCAATGCTCAAAAGAAACAAGGACCCGACTCGGGAAGATAAAGTAATGCC
>PFXB01000040.1:0-511 GCA_002791435.1 candidate division WWE3 bacterium CG_4_9_14_3_um_filter_43_9 | reverse complement strand
CTCCCAAACCGCCGGCGCAAACCATTCCTTGGAGGAAAACTGACTTTTTTCTTCGCCCAAGAATTTGGTGTACTTTTCCGGGTCTTCCTGGGAAGTAAAATCCTCAACTCCGACTTCAAAATCAGTTTCTTTTTCAATCCGACTGGTGATTTGGAGTTCGGCGACTATCTCCTCGCTCGGTTTTAAGTCCAAAGTAAACTTGGTTGGACCAATGCTAAAATCATTGCGGACTTCAACGCCTTCCAATTGTTCAATTTTTACTTGAGGACTTTTTGGCTCAACCGGATTTTCTTCTTCCGCATGTACAAGGGTAACAGGCGTTGTTAAAAACAACCCCAAAATCATACCAAAACAGACAGACTGGCTAAGCCGCTTTTTGTTCAACTATAGTATCTCCTTGTAAATTCAATCAGAGCCGGTTTGGGGTGTACCCCGTATAATAAGACCGGAGTCTATGATTAACTAAAGTTAAAGAAAGGGAGGAATATGTTTAAGCGGATTCCGGTTGAGA
>PFXB01000032.1:2795-7028 GCA_002791435.1 candidate division WWE3 bacterium CG_4_9_14_3_um_filter_43_9 | reverse complement strand
CGCCGGCCTTATCGTAAGGCTTAAACTTAACGATATAGTCTTTTAGAGTCTGTGGAGGAATCTTTAAAAAACTGACGTCGCTTATTACCACTCTTTTCTCGAGTTGGCGTGAGAAAATGTCAAAAACTACCAAACCTGTTATCACCTTGTGTGTTTTACCAGAAAGCTTGGTTAAAGTTTTTAAAGCCTCGGCAAAATCTTTGGGTTTACCGATTGCCTCTTTCCCCAAAAGAATCATCGTATCGGCCCCTAGCACCAATCCTTCGGATTCACCCTTGGCTGCTGCGGCAACTTTTTTTTCGGCATTTTTTAAAATCGCTTTTTGGGGATTAACCGCTCCTTCTATTTTTTCGTTGACCGCTATTTTTTTGACAATAAAAGAAAGGCCTAATGTGTTCAAAAGTTTTTGCCTGCGAGAAGAAGTCGAGGCTAAAATAATCTTTTTAGTGACTGGCATAGATTTTAATTCTTGTTTTTACTTTTAATCTGTCATCCTATAATAATAATTATCGTAAACTCGGTATTGACATTCCACCCATAAATATGATATAAACTAACCGTCTCTCTCCTTTCACGGACCGTGGCCAAATTAGTCACGGTCCTTAAAGGGGGGAGAATTTTTTTGGCCAAATTACTGATTGCTATCCCCTAAAACAATCCTTATTTGAGCCCGCAGTTGATCCTCGGAATTACCGTTCACAACCGTACAGTTGAGTATTTGAGCAAAACGCGCAAGCGTGTAATAGTTTTCCGGCTTGTCAACGAAAACTTCAATATAGGTTTCCGTTTTTCTCTCGCTTTGATTCCCTACCTCAATCACCTCCCCACCCATATTTTTAATGAGACGCGCTGTTTCTAAGGCCAAACCGGAAATCTTGGTCGAGTTTAAAATTTCAATCGTTAACCTTTCGTTTTGGATGGCATCTTCCGAGAAATTTTTGGATGCCAAAAGGTCAAAAGCGTCGGTGTCAATCGTCACCACCTTGCCGATTTGAGGTAAATTCTGCTCGAGGGTAAGGTTGGCCTTGATTTCAAAAAAAGATGAATCTTGAGGATTAATCGTACGCACTCCCCCCAGCAAGGCAAAAATTTCCTGCGGAGAAAAATCTGTCCAGACATATTGATATAAATCGGTTTTGAGTCTTTTCAAATGAAGCAAGTTGCGCCACGAAAATAAGGCCTGCTGCCAATCGCTAAACCCATCTTCAAAGCCCTGCGCACGATCATACCGGATATCGGCGTTGATTACGTTCAAACCTCTTTGATCGGTAACCAGATAACCGTCGATGGGAAGAGCTAAGTTTTCGGAGATTATTTCAAGCAACAAATCTATATTTTGCGTAGGATTGGAACAATTTTGCAGAGTGATATATGAATCTTGAGCCAAAAAGCTGATGTCGACAGGAATAATTAGAAACCGAAGCCTTGAGGAGGCCGGATCAAAAAAAGCCAGTGAGGCAAAAACTATTTTACCGTCAGTTTTTTCCAAATCGTCAAACTGCAAAAGGAGAAAATTGAGCTGGTGTTTTCCGTCCCAGACATAGCTTTTAGCGGAAGTATTCGGGGCTTGAGATAAAGGACTTTTAACAAAACTTAAAAAATTCCAAAATTGGTAAGATAAAAAAACAATCAATAAAGAAAGAGCGGCAAAACTGATTCTGACAAACCATCTCTTGAACTTATTTTCCTTTTGCACGCGGCGCCATTCTGGCTGCTTTTTTGTTTTTTGAAAGGCAGAACGACGGGCTTTTTTTTTGTTTTCCATAAAGCTCCGACTTGAACGCTAGGGTATTGTCTTTATTGTAAAGAATAGTTTGGGCTTTGGCAATAAAAAATCAGCCCCAAGTTGGCTGACAAAAACTTTTCCTTTGCCAATAAAATCTGTGTTATAATTTAAATAGCCGTTATTAGGATTGAATAAAGAGAGGAAAAATCATGCCTATTAATCCAACCGAAGTTCCGCGCTCTGAACTTTTTCTGCCAGCCGAAAAACTGCGAGAGGTTAACCTACGAGCCGAATTTCTGGAAAGTATTGACCTAGCGCTTGGTCTTGTCCAACAACCTCAAGACGAAACAGGCATCTTGCCTATTGAAAGAACTACGGTGATGGAAATTAGTCGCGGCCGGCAGGAGCTTGCGGATATGATTGATAGAACGGTTTCGTCTGCAACACCACAGCAACAGCAAGAATTTGACCGCCTCGCCGAACTTCGCCGCGCCGCACAAGAAAAACACGAAGCAGCCTTTGCCAGAGATTTTCAGGAAGCTACCGGCGAAGATTGGTTCGAGCCAGCCGACACTCGTATAGCTCGCCGAAATGCGCCTCAGAAAGAACAGGCGCCGTCATCAAACTGGATTGTCTTGGAAATCGTGAGGCTTAGCCGAGACCACCACGCTCTTCTTGATACCCATAATACGCTTTTTGACAACCCCTACAGTCACGAAAGTCATTTTGGCACAACCCCTTTAAGTTCCGAAGCTGATGCCGATCTTAAGCGTTATTCCAATGAGTTGGGTAAACAGCGGGCTGCAATATATCAAAGGCTCACTCCAGAACAGAGGAAGCTTCGCTCTGATATGTCTGAAGCCTACTGGGCCAGCCGACGCCAGGCAACTGGCGAGTTTGCCAGAAACTTTGAGGACGAAACCGGCGAACCGTATTATCCTCCGCTTCCTGAACCTAAAAAAGACGAGCCGGAGGCAAAACCAGCAAAAAAGCGCAACGAGGTTTACACCCGTAATTGTCCTAAATGCGGTAAACCCTTTACCAGCAGCAAATCCGAGGGTAACTGTTATGACTGCGCCTTGGACAAAATTACCCATGGTCTGCCGCCGGAAGAGGGTGATTTTAACACGGCAGCAATTGTCTCCGGCACATTGACGGCAAAAGAGGCGGAATACCTACAAGAAGATTTACGAAGCGTTGAAGAAGGCACCTCGGTGCGGGAGTAAACTAAACCAACCATTCTTGCTTCAGCCTTTGGAAGCGGTTATCCGCAATCGCCTCGCGGATTTGTTTCATCAATGAAACCAGAAAATAGAGATTATGATAGGTTCCCAGTCTGACGCCTAAAATTTCATTGGATTTATAAAGATGGTGCAGGTAAGCCCGGCTATAGTTTTGACAGACCACGCATTGACACAGCGGATCGACAGGGCTTTTATCAGCCGCGTATTTGGCGTTGGTGATGATAAGATTGAAACGGCTCTTGGATTTTTCCAGCGCGGCAATTTTGGGATGAACGAAAAGATTTTTATGGCGGGCCAAACGTGTTGGAGTGACACAATCAAGCGTATCCACTCCCCGCTCGACCGCTTCGAAAATATCGTCAACTTCGCCGACTCCCAAAAGGTGACGCGGCTTTTCCTCTTCCAGCTCGGGAATAGTCCATTCCAGTGTTTTATACATCAACTTTTTGGATTCACCCACCGCCATGCCTCCGATGGCGATTCCTTCGGTTCCTAACGCATCGATAAACCGTGCACTTTTTTTGCGCAAATCTTCAAAAGTTGATCCTTGAATAACCCCATATAAACTCTGACCCGATGCTAGAAACTGTGGTCTTAGACCTGCCTTGGTCTTTGTCCTGAGTCTCTTAAATTCCTTCAACGATCTTTCCGCCCAACGATGAGTTCTTTCCATGGATAATTCGGCATAGGCATAATCCACCGGATAGGGCGTACAGTCGTCAAAAGCCAAGATTATATCAGCACCCAACTGTTTTTGGATTTGAATTGATTTTTCGGGTGTTAAAAAATGCTCACTGCCATCCAGATGGGATTTGAATCGAACGCCTTCCTCGGCAAATTCGGCCAAAAACTGGTTTTTCCCGGTTTTTGACTCCTTGAACGTCATCCTGAGACGCCGAATCGGCACCGAAGGATCCAGCTTGCCTGCACAAACAGGCGAAGCGTTTTCATACGGCGTTTCATACCTACCTGCAATTTTTAATTTTTCTTTTTCAATTTTTAGTTTTAACTTCCCCAATCCTAAGGAAAACACCTGAAATCCGCCCGAATCGGTCATGATCGGCCCATCCCAACCCATGAATTTATGAATACCTCCCAGTTTTTGGATGACTTGAGCGCCAGGGCGTAAAAACAGATGATAGGTGTTTCCAAAAAAAATCTTAACCCCGATCTCCTTTAGCTCCTGTGAGGATAAAGCTTTGACGGAAGCCTGCGTTCCCACCGGCACAAAGGATGGAGTTTCAACCTTTCCATGAGGCAGAC
>PFXB01000032.1:0-2749 GCA_002791435.1 candidate division WWE3 bacterium CG_4_9_14_3_um_filter_43_9 | reverse complement strand
TTCAAATTTCATATAATTTTATCCTGCTTTTCTGCCAAGAAAGTAGCGGCGATCGCAAGAATCGCCATGATTTAACCTATGGAAACCTAAAGGTTTCCGCTACAACTCCGTATCTTTGCGCTTTCTTCCTGTGAATACCCACACCCACAATATTTTTGCAGATACATTCCTTGTTCCCGCGCCATCTTTCGGCTCTCTTTGTATCCTTTGACAAAATCTTCTTCATAAAAAAGAAGGTGGTATTTACGTGCCAGGCGCCGCCCGATCTCCCGCAAAGCAATTTGATTTTGATAGGGTGAAATTAAAAGCGTGGTCGTAAAGGAAAAAATGCCCAGTTCGACCGCCTTAAGTGCGGTTTGTTGCAAGCGTAGCCGGTAACATTCCCTGCACCTTTTCCCAAAAAGCGTCTCGCCTTTTAAGGCTTTAGCATGGGTTGCAGGATCATATTTCCCTTCCACCAACATCAGCTGTTCATTTTGAAAAAAGGTGCGGGCGGTTAAAAGTCTTTGGTAATATTCTTCCCGCGGATAGATGTTGGGATTAAAGTAATAGCCGACGATCTCAAAGTTTTTTTCTCTAAGTCTTTTGGTAAAATAGGTCGCACACGGCCCGCAACAGACATGAGTTAAGATTTTTTTAGGCACTCTTTGCTCCTTTTTCTCGCTATTTTAACATGAAAGTAGAATTTAGGGTATAATCAACGTAAATCCATTGGTGTCATCCTGAGGACCCGCCGACTCGGCGGGGACGTGAGGATCCCGTCGGACTTAGGATCTAAGTACGGATTCCTGACCGAGTTCAAGGATCCCGTGAAAATTGGGTCAAACCAACGGGATTCCGCATCCACCGCAATCAGCGGGATCCCGCCAAAGGCGGTGACAAGTGCGGAATGACACTCTACTTCCCGACGAGCACAGGCGACAGTTTTTTGTTACTTTTTTCTGTAAAAAAGCAAATGATACCATTTATGCAAACCAAACTTTTCGACTACCACTTAGCTAAAGAGTATATTGCCCAGAAACCTATCTTTCCGCGCGACCGTTCACGACTGATGGTTTTGGATAGAAAGAATAAAACTATTACTCATTCTCATTTTTACGATCTGCCGCAATTTTTGAAACCCACCGACGTTCTGGTTTTCAATCAGACCAAGGTCATCCCCGCCCGTCTTTTAGGTTCCAAAGAAAACGGTGCTAAACTTGAAGTTCTTCTCCTGCATCAAGTTGACAACGTCACCTGGGAAGCGTTAACCAAGCCTGGCCTAAAAGAAAATCAGCAAGGCTTTTTTGACAACCACCTTACCGGCATGATCCTCAAGGTATTACCAACAGGTAACCGTCTTATCAAGTTTAATCAAAAAGGTAAATCATTCAAAGAGACCCTAAAACAAATCGGTCTTATGCCCACTCCGCCTTATATCAAGGAAAGACTAAAAAACCCGGCCTGGTATCAAACCGTCTATGCAAAAATTGAGGGCTCGGTAGCTGCCCCAACCGCCGGATTTCATTTCACCAAAAAACTTATTGAGAAATTGGATAAATTAAGTATACAAAAAGAATTTATTACCCTGCATATCGGCCTTGACACCTTCCGTCCTATACGTACCGACAGATTAGAGGATCACGCAATCCATTCGGAATGGGGTGAGGTTGACAAAAAAACAGCCGACAAGTTGAATGAATATAAAAAGGAGGGCCGACGCATCATCGCCGTCGGAACAACAGTGGTACGTACTCTTGAATCCGCCACTTCTGTCATCCTGAGGACCCGCCGAATCCCTGCCTCGCCGGCAGGCGGGGGCGGGGACGTGAGGATCCCATTGGAATGTGCTTATTCCTACGGGATCACTCGCTACTCTCGGGGTAACAAGACTATCAAACCTTTTTCCGGCAACACCCGTCTTTTTATCTATCCTCCCTATAAATTCCAATTTGTTGACGGTGTCATTACCAACTTCCATTTGCCGAAATCCACTCTTTTGGCGCTGGTGTCGGCTTTTGCCGGAAGGAAATTTGTTTTAGAAGTCTACGAGGAAGCCAAACGCAAGGGATACCGTTTTTTTAGTTTTGGGGATGGAATGTTAATTATGTAGAAAAATGGAAGCACGAAGCTGATCGACGGCTGAGTTAAACCCCGCGCTTCCATTCTGTGGTCCATAGCTGCTTGTCAGATGTATTAAAACAAGCGCCGTTGGCACCAGGTTGTCTACCATTCTTCCCTCAGTCCAAACATGACTGCTATATCTTGCCAGGAAGTAAACAGTATGCTTGGAATCTGGAATTCTCTTTGCAGACGAAATATTGTCGTCCGCTTGTTATCGACGTAAACCGCCGCCTTCTCCAGGCGAAGAACCGCAGCTTTTCTCCGAACCGTATCCCCCAAACTACCAACTTTGTACAAGGCATGACGGGGAATTCCATAGTGGTTGAGTAGCGGCTCGATGGTCCACCATAGAATCCACGGACGGGCTGTCGCGATGATGATTCTATGGCCACTATCGAAAAGACCGTTAAGAACGTCTACTGCTCCTGTAATTGGCCTTTGACTTGATGGATGAAGGATTACACCATCCAAATCAAAGCCAAGGTACCAAGGAACCATAGAGGTTATTGCGGGAAATGTGACCATCTTGTCTCCTCCTTTGCATTGAGGAAGCGCGAAATGACATGTGGTGTAGTCATCCAGCGCTTTCTGTCCAATTTCAATCAGTCTTCGCTCATCTTGCCTATTGCCATTTCACCTCGGCCTC
>PFXB01000097.1:609-6770 GCA_002791435.1 candidate division WWE3 bacterium CG_4_9_14_3_um_filter_43_9 | reverse complement strand
CAAACCACGTCACCCTTCCCGTTGCCTGGGGCAATATCATGCCGGCTGCCTTGCTATACGCGGCCTCAGGAATTTTATATCTGACCGTTCTCCAAAAACTGGACATCTCAATCATCACTCCCTTACTCAACCTGCGGGTTATTCTGTCGGTTATGTTAGGGGTTTTCTTTTTGGGTGAGTCTTACTCTTTTTCCAGTTACTTGCTCATGGCAATGGCGGTTTTGGCCGGCTTTTTTGTCGCTCTGGATGAGAAATTCTCTTTCCGATCTTTCTTCCGCAAGGGCATTCTCTTGCTGATCTTGGAAATTTTCGTCTTATCCTTCTTTTATTTCTTTATCGGAAAAGCAGTTGGCGAAACCGGCTTTTGGGAAGCTTCCCTGTGGGTTGATATTTTAGCCCAGCTATTTTTACTCTTAACATTTCCTTTTTTCTGCAAAGACTGGCGGCAACTGAAGATGGGCAACGTGGGTGGAATTTGGATGATGGCAATCTTCGGTGTGGTTGGAGTCTTATCTGCCAACAAGGCTGTTTCTGAAAATATGGGAATTTCAAATCTGATTCTTTCTTTGCCGCTTTCAATGGTGATAGTAATTCTCTTGGCTCTCTTTTTTCCTAAAAAAGCGCAGGTCTTGGAAAAACACACTCTCAAGGTCTATGGCATAAGGCTTCTGGCGGCGGCTGTCATGCTCGCAGCCACGCTCAAACTGACGCTCTTTTAATTTTTGCAAGGCCTCCCCCGGCAAATTCTTATCCAGAACCGTTTTTCGAAACCGCCGTCATTCTTCATTACTTTTGACTTTGCATTATTAATTTTTTAAAGAGTCTTTTGGGTAGTGTATAGTTTGTCCAGCCCTTGAGTCTAGGCGTTTTGAGTTAACGGACTCTTTATCCTCCAGAGGTAAAAACCACTTTGTCCTGTAGTACCACTTCGGCTCTTTTGTGACCAATCTTTAAAGACGCCAACTTCTGGATTTTCTGGATCGTAAAGCACAAACTCACCAATAATATAACTCCCGCTTTTAGTTTTATAGTTGCTAATGGCATAAGCTCTACCGCCTGGATCTACCCAAGCAACCGTTAGCATATGTTCAAATGAACCACCATAGAGATAAAGAAAATCTCCAGGTTTTAGAGGAAATCTTCTAAAATCAAAATTATTGATGCTCTCTGGAATATGGATTTTTTCAAAATTAACTTCTGGCAACAATTTATCTAATCTCTGAGGATTAGCAAGCCAAAATTGGGAAGGATTCAGATGGATATTTTCAGGCAGTAGTCCTGACTCATTAAGCACCGTTGCCGCTAGCGGCCCACACATGTTAGATGGATGTTCATAAGGACTTTCTGGACCAATAAAATCTAACTTTTGGGCAACAGCAATAGCCGCATTCTGGGTTTCAGCAGTGTATTTTTGAAACCTTGCCAGCGGACTTCTTTCGAGTGTTTTTTGTCCTAAAATGTCGGCTGCAAAAATCGGGATATTTTCGGCAGAAACCACGCCTTGATCGCTCTGAGGTTCTTTTAAAACTGGCCTTTCACTCATGGACTTTGAAGCTTCAATTTGCCTTTGAAGTCTTTTCATTTCTATTAATTCTTGTTTGTCATTTATTTCCTCTGCGGTTCTTTCGGTTTCCGTGGCGGCAGATTCTTGCCTTTTTAACTGATCGGACGTCAGCTCTTTAGTCATGCGAGTATCAGCAGGAAGCGGTTCGAATAGTCGAGGGGGAATTTCCGAAAAAGAGGGGTCGAATACTTCGGGGCTGAATTCAAAAGAGTCTGGACTCACCTCAGTGGGTGGCTGGATTTGGAGTGAAACTTCTTCTTGGTGATTACTTTGCTCCTTGGTTTGGAACGGTATTGTCGAGACAGAACCTGCCGAAAGAAAAGCGACTGCAGAAATTGTGGCGGCAGTATATATTTTTCTCAGAACTCCTGAAGAACTCATTCTCCCTCTAAGTCTTTCCGCTTCAATAGAACTTCTGTCACCTAAAGTTTCTCTAACTAGAGCTTGGTTGGTTGTTTCTGCGGCTTCGAGCTCAAGATTTAAAAAATCATCCAATTCTTTTCTCGCCGCCCCTGCTTCTTGAAGAAAACTCTCAAAGCCAGGATTGACAGTTGTACGCCAGTGGTGAGCCGCCATCAAGGCTTCTTTAAAAGTGGTCTTACAGGGAGAGCTTTTTTCTCTTTCCGCAATTGCCAAAGCAGCTTCATACTGAAGTTTTGCGTGCATAGACTGAAAGATCCTCCGATAAGTTGTTTTGGCGTGGAAGTCCAAATCGCTTCTTGTTGTGATATCTTTATAGTCTTTTAGAAGTTGGGTTCTGATTGCATTGAAATCCCCGTTTTTTTCAGTATAGAGCTGATCATAAATATCCTCTGCCAGAAGCCGTCCAGATTCGTTAATTGCTATTCGTTCTCTTCCATCTTCCACAGAGCAGTTGACGTAGTCCAAAATGTCTTCCTGGGCAAGAAGAACTTGAACTACTGATTGCTCACCATTATTTTCTTCGCCTGAATTATGAATTTCGGAAGTAAAATGAGGTTTGGAAAGAGATAAAGATCCTTCGATATTCATGGTTTGCAAAAATTTTGACCAATTTTAGTAATGGACTTTTTAAGAAATTGATAAAGTCGTTTTTTAAAATCTTCGATATTTCTTGAAGCAAATAAAATGGGAATATCGCCAGGGGACAATTCGGTGTCTCCAAGTAATTCAAGAAATCTCTTTCGCCTTTTAGATTCAAGGTTTTCCAAAATAAACATTAGGGTAAGCTCATCCAATAACTGCGAGTATTTTGAATCAGAGTCTTGAAGTTGTTCAAAAAACTCCTCGCAGCAAAATAATCGCTTGGCTAAATTAAAAATGCCTTTGTTTGACACTGTGTTTATCGAACTCATATAAGGTTAAATCTGTTTTTTGCCATTACTCAAGGATCAGGTATATGATATCAAAATTCAACCGTTAATGCACCTCTACCGCACTTTTCAAGACGACAGGATTGAGGGTCGGACCTGTTTTCGGGTTGTCCGTACAGCCTTTGCAAGGCCTCCCCTGGCAAATTCTTATCCAGAACCGTTTTTCGAAACCGCCGTCATTCTTCATTACTTTTGACTTTTGAATTTTTAGTGGTACTTCTCCATGCCCCGCCGAGTCGGCGGAGAGAACTACATCTCTTTAGCCAGTTGCCAGAAGCCGGTAGCTGTCTGCGTTTTGACTTTTGACCTTTGAATTTTGAATTTTTAATGCTATAGTTGACCTAACTTTTTCCGTCGGAGACGGCTTTGCCCTATGAATAAAAAGCGTGCCATTTTCTTACTGATTTTTGCCGGAATCGCCATCTATAGCCTCAGCCTTTTCAATGGCTTTGTCTGGGACGACGAAGAACAAGTTGTCAACAACACTCTCGTGCATACCATTGCCAATCTGCCTTCTTTTTTTACGGGCAGCACTTTCAACACCGGCGGGACCGGCACACTCATGGGAATTTATTACAAACCTCTGATGAGCTTCTTTTTTGCTCTAATTTACACTTTCTTCGGACCGCAGGCCTTTTTCTTCCATCTTTTTCAGGTGGGTATCCATATCTTAAACTCCGTACTCGTTTTTTGGCTTTTCCGCTCGTTTTTGGTTTATCTGGAGCGTTCTAAAAATTCTAAGCTTAAAACATCTGCGCCGGCGGACCCGCCGTCTTCCCGCTGGAACGACTGGCTCGCCTTTAGTTTGGCTTTGCTTTTTTTGGTTCATCCAATTCAGGTCGAAGCCGTCGTTTACGTTTCTGCCCTGCAGGACGTTCTCTTTTTCTGTTTCGGCATGCTCTCTTTGCGCGCCATTGCCAAAAACCAAAATAATCTCCGCTTGTTTCTCCTCCCGGCCATCCTCTTTCTGCTTTCTCTTTTTTCTAAAGAAACCGCGGCCGTACTTATCCTCTTGACGCTGGTATTCGTTCTCTTATTTAAAAAAGGTAAACTTCTTTTCTCAGCTCTGGCAGCAGGTGGCGCCGTTTTAATCTATGCTTTCCTGCGCTTTGTGGTTGCTAAAGTCTTCTTTTTCCACCAGGATTTTTCACCGATCATGCAGGCTCCCCTTCCCCAGCGGCTTTTGAGCATCCCCAAAATCATCTTTGTCTATCTCAAAACTTTCTTTTTTCCTGATCGTTTAGCCATTACCCAACACTGGGTGGTTGTAAATCCTAACTTTCCGGATTTTTTCGGGCCGTTGGCTTTTGATTTTCTATTTTTTGCAGTACTCGTTGTTTGCGGTATTTGGCTTTATCAACACAGCCTTAAGGCTTTTAAAACCTATCTTTTCTTTTTTCTCTGGTTTGTCTTCGGTCTGGTCCTTCATCTGCAGCTTTTTCCCCTAGACTTAACCTTGGCCGAACGCTGGTTTTATCTCCCCCTGGTTGGCCTTTTGGGAATGCTGGGAATTGTAGTCTACAGCCTGAAGTGCAAAAAAGTTTTAGTGCTCTTGCTTTTAGCTTGTGCGCTCCCGCTGGCCACGCGCGCCATTTCCCGTACTACCGACTGGAAAAACGGCTTGACTCTTTTCAGCCGCGACATTGCCATTTCCCACGATGTTTTTGACCTGGAAAATAATTACGGGGTGGAGCTTTTTCGCGCCGGACAATATGATGAGGCTAAGGCCCACTTTGAAAAATCAACTGCGGTGGCACCCAACTGGTGGACTAACTGGAACAACTTGGGCGCGTCTTTAGAACGCGAGGGAAACCTCATCTCGGCAGCCCAAGATTACCAGAAAGCCATTGCCAACGGCGACTATTATCTAGCCTATGAAAATTATGCCGGCATCTTGGCCAAACAGGAAAAATATGAGGAAGCGAAAGAATTTTTGGAAAATAAGGCTTTGCCGAAGTTTCCCCTCAATTACAACTTGCAACAGATGTATTTATACGTTAAATTTAAGCTGCAGCCGCCCAGCGACCAAAAGTAGAGGAAAACAAGAGGTCTCTCCTCTTTAAAGAGGAGAGACCTCTAATATCTAAATGGAAACCTGAAGGTTTCCGCTACCAGAGAAAAAAGTACCTCTGAGGGGAAACGTATGGAAATTCAAGGAAAAATTGTCTCTAATACCAAATTGAACATTTACACTCAATCTTTGATTGTTAAACCGGAGCAGGTTAAAAAGATTGATTTTGAGGCCGGGCAGTTCATGCTGCTTAAACTTGGAGAAACCCTGCAAAGAGCTTATTCGATAACTAACCCGCCGAACCAAAACGACCGGCTGGAATTCGTGATCGACACCCGTCCTGGCGGCCCCGGCAGCCAATTTGCTCTGGCTGCCCAAAAAGACGATCTGGTTTCTCTAAGCGGACCGTTTGGAAAATTCCGGCTGCGCGCAACCGACCTGCCCAAAGTCTTTATCGCCAATGGCTGCGGCATCCCCCCTTTGATCTCCATGATTGAACATCTTCTCCACACGGGTAAAACCATGCCGGTTAAACTCTACTGGGGCATGCGCTATCAGCATGAACTTTACTTTGCGGAGCGCTTCCGGGCCTTAAAACGAGCGCATCCCAATTTTTCCTATACTTTTTGTATCACCCGACCCGCCAAAGAAGAACCATTCTGCGCCACCGGGAGAGTAACCAATGTCATCTGTTTGGGGATTGAGGAAAACAGGAAAGCTGAATTTTATCTCTGCGGTAAACTGGCCATGATTCGAGAGATGAAAACGATTTTAACCCAACACGGCATCCCTTCTGAAAACGTCATCCATGAAGGATACTAATTAGGGTCGTTCCATCTCGCCCATGATGACATAAAATTCATTTGAGTAAGTCGCGGTCGGGTGGCAGAGGTGGAAAGGCTCCCGACAACGCGCACCCTCCGAATCGGAGGGGAGCATTGGTGGAAGGGAAACCTCTGACAGGACCCGACCGGATACAAACTGACACCTTGTTTTGGGTTTGCTTTCGAAGCTTTTCCGCAGTTGGTGGAGTGTTGGATGCAATACTTTGAAAAATATTTAAAAATCGCTCCTTTCTCGCTGGCGCTCTGGCGCTCTTTAGAAGCCAAAGCGGTGAGTCAATTTCCGTTGCCTCCGCCGCTTCTTGATCTGGGCTGCGGGTTTGGAGAATTTGCCGGAGTTTTAGTAAACCACAAAATCGAGGTGGGAGTTGATATCTCCAAGCGCGATTTAC
>PFXB01000097.1:0-593 GCA_002791435.1 candidate division WWE3 bacterium CG_4_9_14_3_um_filter_43_9 | reverse complement strand
TAAAAAATATCACCAGCTGATCTTAGCCGATGCTCGAAGCCTACCCTTTGCTGACAATACATTCCAGAGTATTATTTCGATCAGCACTTTGGAACATATCGTAAGTGTCGAAAAAGTCCTGGCAGAAGCATACAGAGTCCTGTCACCCGGCGGCCTTTTCATTTTTACGGTTCCCACCACTACTCTCGGCGACCTGCTTTTGGTCCCAACCGTTCTTAAAAAATTAAAATGCTCCTTTGGGGCAGAAAGGTATGTGGCCTCATTCCATCAAGCCTTCAAACACAAGACTGTCCTGCCAAGAGAAAGATGGGAAAAAATGACTGCTGAGGCCGGATTTAAGGTTGAAACAATCTGCGGAACCATTACCCGCCGGCAGATTGTTCTTTTCGAACTTGGCTTGCCTTGGGCTTTGCCGACGCAGCTTACCAAACTGATTTTTAAAAAAAGACTGCTCGTTTCACCGGACGCCAGGGTGCGGCTTCTCGCTTCCTGTTTTTCTTCTCTTTTCAAGGATCAGGCGCAAACTGATGCTAATATTTTAGTCGTGGCGAAAAAAAATTTATAACCGAAGGTTTCCTTATAACCGGAGGTTT
>PFXB01000133.1:7083-12402 GCA_002791435.1 candidate division WWE3 bacterium CG_4_9_14_3_um_filter_43_9 | reverse complement strand
ATGAAGCCAATCCGACGAAGTCGGGCTGAGCGCAGCGAAGAAAAAGAAGATACCCCGACCGTAAGGTCGAGGGAGCTTCATTAAAAACAGTCATAGTTTTTCTTATAATACACATCTTTAACCAGCGCCACCGCCACCGCCTCCCCCTCCACCACCGCCTCCACCGGAAAATCCACCACCAGCTCCGGTTGACATGGAAGTGGTAACCCCGGTTGAAAAATTGGTGGTAAAACTGGCAAGACTTTGAGCAAAACTGGTTCCGAAGCCTCCGCTGACAGTGCCGGCGTAGACGTACCATCCGGCTTGCACCGCCTGCGGATCTTGTAAGATTAAAGGCAGTTTTTTCAGAATTTCTTTGGCGTTGCCGAAGAGCACCGCATAGACTAAATAAAACTCCCAAAGTTTGTAAGCCTCGGGTGGGATATCTTTGAATTTACCAAAGTCGGTTAGGAAATTTTTAAACCCGACCCATTTTTCATATTCATCAGCTTTGGCTTTGGAACGACGTAGTAAAGGTTTATATAAAATCAGGCTGAGGCTGAGGATTAAAATATTAGCAGTGAGGACTGCAAAAATGGCACTTAAAAGCGTAAATTTTTTGGCCACTTTGGTAGATTCTTCATCGAAAAAAGCGAAGCGCTTAGTTTCGTCACGAACTGTTTTTTGCCAATCCTGAAACCACTGATAAGCCGCGGTTGAGTTTTTAAAATGGCTTTTAATCTGTTCGAAAAAAACTAATTCGCTATGCGAAATTTTACCAAAAAGTAAATTAAGAAGATCTTTTTCATGGTCAGTTAAATCTTGAAAACCCAAATCCCATTTTTCCTGATTTTTATAATCATTTGATTTCAAACCCGCCGACTTTGGCGGCGGTAGTTTATAAATGGCGGTTTGATATTTTTTTTCTAATCCAAAAAGGCCGCCGGAAACCATTCCTTGGTCTTCAATTCGCAAAAACTTCTTGCGCGCCAAATTTAAAATAGTGGCCACAAAAGCTGATGGTGTCGGACTTCCTCCCATCGAAAGAAAAGATTGGATAATAGCCGGTGGAGTATCCGAAGGAAGATCGGCAAAATATTTAGGGATGGCCAAACCCTTATATTCTTTACCGTGTCGTTGGTATTTTTTATACCACCACCATAACCAGCCTAAAAATATCGCCGGAGCTACGATGAGAAAATAGATTACTAAAAATTGTTCTAGTAATTTTTGACGTTTCAGTTTAGCTTCAGTCTGGCGGCGGAATTTTTCTTCTTCCTGCAGAATCTGAGCTAGGGTGGTTTGATCAGATTTGAGATTGCTGTCGAGGGCAGAGGTTGGAAATAAAACACGAACTTCTAAAAATTGTTCGGCCGCAAGAGAAGGCGTGGCAAATTCAACGGTTTGGCCGTTGATAATTTGGGCTTGTCCTTCAAGCGGCCCGTGGCCGAAAACATAGATCTGACTTTTTTCAAAGGTGTCAGGCAGAATTACCGTCACCGTCACCGGACCGGCGGATTTAACCCAATCGGAACCCACCACCTGCCAATAAAATTCAGCTATATCTGCGTGTTTTTTAACGCCGTCGCCCAAAACGTCATAATTCCAGATGAACGTTTTGGATTCGTCGGCCGCCTGATAGCTCCATTTAACATAGAATTTGTCAGCTGTTTGAGATTGTTCAAGAGTAGAAACTTGTGTACCGTCAAGAGCCTGAATCTGGAAGTTGGCAATGAGGACATCATAAGAATTTCCTTCTCTGGTAACCGTAGTCGGAATCCAAAGATCGGCCCAAGTGTACGAGCCGTCAAAATCATAAGTTCGGGATTCGGAAACGTGAAAGCTTTGGTCAGAATTTAAGACAATTTCAATGTTGACTACACCGATAGCATAATCTTTGGCGAAAATTTTCGGCGGAAAAATAAAAAGAGCCGGAAGAAAAATTAAAAAGAGGGTGAAAATGAAGATCAGATTTATTCTTTTAGTTGCCATCAGACGGGTGGAATTTCATACTTGATATCATTCTATCCCATTCAGCATATTTTTAAAAGAGATTAATGAAGGACGCCTTAGATGTTTCGGCGCTTTGAGCAAAACTTCAGTTGGATTTTTTGTCCAAGACGGTATTGATAAAGCTTCCCCACATGATTTTAGTCGAGCCAATTTGAAAATAGGCATCAGCAAGATTCCCAGCCGCTCCCAGAACAATGCCCAAGATGGGATTTATCAGATCATTGACCAAAGAGGCAACCACTTTCGAGACCGCGCCTCCCAAAATGAACCCCACAGCGAGTCCGCCAATTCCCTGCTCTCGAATAAATTCAATAAAATTTTTCATAACGGATCGCCTCCTCATGAATCTCAACCGCAAAAGTATTAAAGACTATAATTAACCGAAGCCAAGATAGAGGTCAAAACTTCAAAAAAGATTGACTTTTTCTCATTAAAGATTTTCGTAAAATTGCTGTTTTGACAAAGATAATTCAGCATTTTTGTGTCTTCCTCAGAAAGGCCGAGTTCATTATTGGCATAAAGATACATCATAGCTTTTTCATTGTCATAGACATGTCCCAAACCCAGTGCATGTCCCAGTTCGTGGGTTAGGGTGTGGATAAGCTCATTTTGATCAACGATCAGATAAATATTGATTTTGTTTTCGGCAGGAAGGTAAATCCCCTCCTCCGGTTTTTGGAAGATGTTCTGGTTATAGTTTGCAACCGATTGGCTAAGCTCTCCCAATTGACTATTATAATCCGTCGCCGTCAGATTAAGTTTGGCAGCCAGGGAATCTAAATCTTCGGCTTCTTTTTGCAGATCAACCTGTTCCTGTTTTAAAGCGGCATATTCGGCAGGTGGAGCTCCACCCCGGGAATTCCAATAATTGACCTGTTCATTAAAAGCCTGCAGGCGCTCGGAAAAATCATAAGCCAGAATATTGTATTGAACCCGGTCTTTTTCCAGCGACGATTTATCACCCTCAATTTTGTTTTTAAGTTCCTCCACCTTATTCAAGGCTGACTGACGTTCGTCATATACGAGGTTTACGGTTAGTTTGGCCGTTGGATTATACTCGAAAAGATTTTTTTGAGCTACGTCTTCCCAAATGGCGGTTGCTTTTTGGATATTGACTCGTAATTCATCTTGGGAAAGATTAAACTCAGGGTCGATGGTACCGATCGAATATTCAATCGGCTGGTCACAGGGAGATTTTAAAAGATAGCGGATTTGGTCGTAGGTTCCGTTTTTGTATAGGAGAAAACCCAAAAGACCGATTATGATGACAGGAATGATAAAAAAGATCAGTTTTTTCATATAGGCTTCATTGTAGAAAAAATCAGTTCAGATGGCAAGTTGTAAGTCAAAAGTCAGTTGGGTTATCCCCCACCACTTTTTCTCCTTCTTTCTGCCTTGCGAATCTCATCTTCTCGGAGTCCGAAATGATGCCCGATTTCATGCAAGATCACTTCTTTAATTTTCTGTTTGGCAGAAATGGCGTTGGGTGAAGATGAAAGAATCGGTCCTGAGAAAATGGCTATTTTGTCAGGCAGAGAGGAATAATTTGCGCCGCGCGCAATTTTGGGAACACCACGATAGAGTCCAAAAAGAAGGGTACCGGGTTTGGCTTTGATACTTTGTAAATCTTCTTCGGTTGGCCACTCTTCAATGACTACGGCCACGTTATCCAGTTGGCGTTTAAACTCGGGAGGCAGTTCCGTCAAAGCCTGGTTAACAAGCGCTTCAAAGTCGAAAGGTTTCATGATTTCATTATAACCAAAAAACAACGGGGTGTATAACACTAAAAGAGGGAAATAAAAGATTCTCTTTCCGCTCCGGGAGCGGAAGATTACAAAAATCAATCAAGGGTGAGATTTTTTAAAAGGTTCAGAGTCTTTTGGTGATCTTTACGCGATAAAACAAAATCTTTATATTGGATTTCACTGGAAAAATGTTTCAAAATTAATTTTTTTTCACAAATTCCCTGGACAGATTTTAAATATTCAGGCAACGAAGTCCAGGGATAACTTTCCAGCTGTTCAAAAGACAGTATGCCGCTGGTTACCGGATTGAGGTGTATATAGCGTGAAAGATGAAGCAATTGTTCGTCACTTTTAATCAAGACCGATTTGAATCTTCCCTGAAAAAGTGAACCGCTGCGTTCATATTTCATATTAAAATAATGTGTATAGCTATCCGTAAGATCATGCAGGTAATTCGATATACCGCCAGCTATATGCTGGCTTATTAAAAGGTGGAAATGATTGAGCATGAACGAGTAACACAGTAGTGACACTTTCTGATTGTCTGTTCGGAAGGTTGACTCTGCAATCAGCGAGCTCTCCTCAGATTTTAGGCGGATAAAAGAGGAAAGCTTTAAGGGGAGGTTTTGAAAACGATAGAAAGAAGAAGCACAGTAAAATCGATAGTAATCATCAGGTTCGTTAAAAATTGTTTGCCGATTACTCCCACGGTTATAGATGTGATAGTAATATCCATTACAAAAATTGTGTTTTCGCTTTGGCATTTTCCCGCTCCCGGTACGGGAAGAAATTTATCTTTCCCAGTCTAATAGACTTACATATAACATACAACGCCTTTGACGTCAACGCTTCTCCGCTCCCGGAGCGGAAGAATACAAAGAGACGGTTCCCACAATTCCCATGTGATCACTTACTCCGGAAACCACTTTTACGCTGGTAACCTCATATTCTGGGGTGCTGAACAGAGCGTCAACCACGTACTGTATGTCTCCGGCACGGTGAAGTTTAGGGTCTATGGTGGTGGTAACTTCAGGCGGAATATGGTCTTGATATTTGGCAGATAACAGGCTCCAGATTTCTTTTCCCCGAGGAGCGTTGAAATCTCCACACAAGACAAGATCGCCGATCGCGGATAGTTTTGAGTTTAAAATGGTAAATTTTTCAAGCTGCAACGATGTAGTTTGTCCCTTTGGAGACCAAGTAAAATGAGTGGTTGCAATTCTTATTACACTGGAATTTTTCTCAAATTCAACCCAGGCCAAAACCCGGTTAGGAAAATTGGGACTGGTGTCGTCAACAGGAATGTTATCTTTGGTGCCGGTGTAGTAAAAACAGTCAACTTTCGAAGGCTTTAATCTAGAGAAAATGGTTATTCCCCATAGACCATGAAGTGAAAAATTCATGGCGTTCGGTTTTTCAATTTTCATCATCGGGAAAAAATAGGAGTACATGCCAAATTTCTGGGAGAGATTTTGAACATTCTCTTGGTAGACCTCCTGGAAGCAGACAATATCCGGCGTCTCTCGCTTCACAAACGCCACCACTTCCGGCAAATGCCGGTCGCCTTCAATGTTGCAACTTA
>PFXB01000133.1:6679-7075 GCA_002791435.1 candidate division WWE3 bacterium CG_4_9_14_3_um_filter_43_9 | reverse complement strand
TCGGCCATATTTTTTCGACTCCTTGGGATTGATAGCGATAAAAACAATATTCACAAGTATCAGCAGGATCGGGAATTGCGTCACTTTCCAAACAGTGCTTGATTCCAAAAATTGCGTCTTCAATCCAATCGGTTTTACCGCGATATGGGATTAAGTGTATCTCAAAGTCCAGCCTAGCGTCAAAAGCTTTCTTGTCGGAGAGAGCGACACAATAGACAAAATGAATCTCCATGAGCTTGCCGCTCATATATCTTCTTTTGCTCGCGTTCGAAGTATTCGCTCGCAAAATAACCAAGATCGGAAACCGTAAAACCGTTCCTCTGAAATGAACTACCACTCCTTGCGCCATGATATCCTCACCGCCGAATCCCTGCCTCGCTTATCAGGCGGGCAGGG
>PFXB01000133.1:350-6635 GCA_002791435.1 candidate division WWE3 bacterium CG_4_9_14_3_um_filter_43_9 | reverse complement strand
TTCCAGCTGCCTTTTGGCGCCCGGGTACAAATCTTCCTCGGTTCCCGTAGCTGACGTTTTGCCGGTAGCTTTGTAATCAACCATAATGTACTCTCCTTCTCTATTTTGCCAGACATCGTCGATGGCACCGTAAACGAGCAGATTGGTTGGCGGGTGCAGATGATGAGGGTTACCGCAAGCACGATGGATATCAAATTCTTTTTTTAATAGGCGGCCAATAGCATTGTTAATGGCAAATGGCGGGCCAGCCGGTCTTGCAATTCCAAGCCGGCGGTCTAAGTAGAAACAGCGGGGACATTCTATAATCGCAGGAGAGAACCACGGGTTTACCCGTGGGTGAATCCTTCAAAAATATTCGACGAAGTCGCCTGCCGATTCGGCGGGAACCTGCGATTTCAGAGTACTACGGCGTAAAGCCTGTGGGAATCTATAAAAAGTTCGATCTTGGAGCGGCTGAGTTTAAAAGGTTTTTTTGAATTTGGGTCAAAAAGATGACGTTTAGTTTCAAACTTTCTCAGCCCAACACTCTTACCGGTCGTCTTTGCTGCCCTACTTCCAAGCGATAATATCTTCATAATGATTTTCGCCTAAAATACTCAATTGAGTGTTTTTTCTCCGGTTTGTGTTTGAAGCTTAGTCTCAGATGACACCAGCAACGCCTCCAAACTTTTGGCAAATTTTTTGCCGTGTTCTTTACTCATGCCAATTCGAGCGACAATCCGCATTTGGTTGGTGGGACCCATTTTCTGACAAAAGTCGAAAACCAGTCCGTCTTCATTGGCTGACATAAAAACGTTATCCGTATAAAGAATCGGGGTTTGGTCAACATTGACACTGATATTGAAACCCGGTTTTTTGGAATTTTCGTTTTCCATTTTAGATCTCCTTTGGAATGACTTTTTAAACGTTCAATCTCTCACCAATCATATTTTCACGTACGGACACTCTCGCCGGCAGTGGCTGGATTTTTAAAAACGGCACTTTTTCTCAAACTAGCGGACCGTTATTTCCTTTTCCGAAAGCGTTCCGTCAAAATAAAGCTTGCCATCGGAAAAATAGGCTTTTTTGGCGTAAAAACCGGTGATCTTTCCCAGCCGTTCATTGATGAAATTGATGATGGCCGCCCTTTTCCCTTCATATTTTGAAAGTTCGGTTACGATGTTTTCGGCAAAGACGGGTTTGACTATTTGCCTGGTTAAGTTTGCTAATTTTGCTAATAAGGTATTGACCGGAATCGGCATCCTGCCCAATGATACGGCTTGAATGTCGAAATCACCTACCTTATTTTCTACCAGCGAAGTTTTGGCTTTAACATAGAATGGCGCTTCTGAAGGCAGAAGATTGACTATCGTTTTTGTTGCCTGTTCTGGAACGCCGATACCCATGGCATAACCCTTTAATTTTTCTTTGATGACAATTCCCGAAAGCTCAGCCGTGCCGTCGTTATGAATTCGCAATTGTACATCGAAAATAGGCCAGAAACGGTAGGGCCTGTCATTTAGGAGGGAGGTCATTTCAGCCGAGTCCCAAGAGGTGCCTACAGTCCGGCTGCCGCTGTGTTGAATGCTTAAAGCAACCGGTGTTTCGGCCGGCAATTCTTCATACACCAGTTGGCTTTTGGCGCGCGCCGAAGTATAATCTTCCTGAGTATAGGTAATACCCAGGTCTCGTGGTTTATCCGCTCCGAGAAGGCTTGACAATCCCGGAATGTAGCCTAAAAGACCGAGTATTCCAACTATCCCTAAAATTAAAACAGCGAGCAGAGTAAGTAAAACTTTACCAACAATTTTCATAAACTCTCCTTCTTTAAGATTCAATAGATTCAATAATTGAATTGAATTGAAAAAGATTAACAATCGCAGTCTTGTTTCAATACTAGAGGATGGACCCGCTTTCTGTCAATTGTACGAGACAAGACATTTTTCCACTCCCGGTGTGGGCAAAATTTTAAGATGCGGAGGGTGCACTCAAAAAGAAGGCAGATCAAAAGCCAGAGCAAACCAACGAGATAGCTGGCTAAAACGTCGCTGGGATAGTGAACGCCAAGATAGATGCGGCTTGCCCCTACCAATAAAATCAAAACACTGGCAAGGATGGTCACCACAACCGCCAGCTTTTTATGCCGCGTAAAATGAAAGAGAAGAAAAGCCACTGATCCGTAAAATACGGTTGAGTTCATAGCATGGCCCGAGGGAAAACTGTAGATGGTCGCAATCTCAAGCGGTGAAATATCCGGCCGCGGAACGCGGAAGATCAATTTCAGCAATAGATTGAGGGTAACGCCGGTTAAAAGCGTAAACAGAAAAAAGACGACTCCCCTTTTACAGCTTTGAAAACACAGTAAAACGATAACTAGCATGCCGATTGCAATGAGTGGTGCCGAGCCCAAATTGGTAACCAAAGACATAAATTGAGTTAAAGTTGGGGTACGATATGCGTAGATAAGCCGTGAAAGCGCGACATCAAAGGTTAAAACCTGTTTTTCTAAAACCCCGTCGGTGAGGGCTAGAAACAAGAAAAGAAACACGAGACTTAAAAAACTTCCCACCACTATTTCCAAAAAGATCAGCAGTCCAGCTTGGGAGTGGGAAATAAAACCCTTCACGGCACGGATTTTCCCGGTAACTTCATTTTTCATGGTTTGGCTGTTTCCTTCGAACGAGTACCAGTAGAATAAGCAGTATAACATCGATGAGCAAAGCCAAAAAGTCGTAGAAACCCACCTGGTCGGTAAAAGCAAGGATGATATTTATGAAGGTATAAAAAATGGCAAAAGAGAAAATCCATCTGGATTTTTTGGTGATCGCCCACGAGATGAAAAGAAAAACGCAGGCATTCCCAAGCATCAGGAAAGCAACAATCAAAACGCCTAATGGTTGATCGGTGAACGGTTCTTTGAAGCGAAAAAAATACCAGACACCCAAGCAAAACCAGATTCCAGCGTTTAAGATAAGCGCGACTTGAGTGATGCGCAAGAGCTGAGGGTATGAAAGCTTGCGTTTCATGAGTTTTTTAATATTTAATCTACTTTTAGACTAAATTGCTTCCTCCGTTGACACCGATAGTTTCGCCGTTGATATAATTTGCTTTCTCGGAAACGAGAAAAGACACTACATTTGCAATATCTTGGGGTTGTCCTACACGTCCCGAAGGATTTGTTTTTGCCAAAGCATCCCATACTTTTTGATCGGTGGTTATACTTCTTGACATCTCTGTGTCTGTTAGTCCCGGAGCTACACAATTAACTCGTATTTTATACTCACTAAATTCAAGTGCGCAACATTGAGTGAATTTAATCACTCCAGCTTCGGCTGGGCCGTAGGCTCCGATCCCCCTAATAGTCTTTTCTTTCCCCATACGAGAAGAAATATTAATTATAGCGGGAGAGCCGCTTTTCTTGAGAAAAGGAAGTGCATATTTAGTCATCATAATTTTTTGGACTAAATTAATATCCGTCAGATATTCGACTTGTTCCAGTGTATAATCTTCGATCAGGTAACCATAATCGAATCCTGCGCTATTGACTAGTACGTCAAGACTGTCGGTTACCTTCTGAATCTGCTTGAAAATATTCTGTCTTTGTTTATCATCGGTCAGTTCACCTTTGGCAAGATAGGCTTTGCTATATTTTTCAATTTCCTGGGCTGTTTCCCCGGCCTTTTTGTCGTTTTGGCGGAAGTGGACAAAAATAGTAAAACCGTCTTTGGCCAGCTGAACGGCGACAGCTTTACCAATCCCTCTGCCGGAACCTGTCACTAATGCAAACTTTTCTTTCATGGGCTACTCCTTCCATATTTACTTCCTCATAATTCTAACATAAATTAACCGTTAGCCATATTCATCTGTCAAACTTTTTCCATACTTTACCTTTTTCCACAACTAAAAGTGTTGACAGAAAACGAATCCGCAGGAAATCATTTTGCAAAAAAATGGGAAAGTGACCTAATGATTTGTGAAACCGCCACGGAGTCTCTCTTAAAACCCATTAGACGACTAGACTTTATACGGTCATCAGTCAGTGGATGACTGCTTTTTCCAATTGTTCTGGTAATGCGGGAACCTCCAAGCGTAAGACCGGGTTTTTCATCATAACTTGGTATGCTAACTCCGGCCTCAACCAAGACATCGAAATCTGCAGGACACTCGTAGAGATCTTTGCCTCGGGGTATTTCTATCTGGACATTAAAACTTTGTGATCTGCGAGAACCGTCTCCCACCAAGGTACTATGTTCTAAAATTATTCCATCAGGAGTAACTTCCAGCAAACCAATCCCGGTAGTTTCATACAACCCGCCTTTGTGAAAGGCCGACAGCGGAAAGGATCTGTCAGGATTCATCGTTATTGGAAAGACGCCCGCTCTTATTTTTTCAACATATTCCAGTAATTCTGGAGTATCTCTTACTTTAGAAAAATGTTGACCTGGTTCAATTTCTGTTAAAGTGGGGTAAATTGGCGCGACTCTAAACACACGACCACCTGGTAGAAGCAGTACGGTATCGGATGCAAAGATGTACTTGTTTTCTCCAGCTCCGGCAGTAGCCAGTTGTGCGTCGCATCCTAGATTTTCTAAGATGTCCTCGGCAAATACGCTGCCAGAGGCGCATTCGTATGCCACCACTCCCGAAGAAGGTGTGCCAATATACACTTCTGCGTAAACAAGATCATACCTTTTGTCATATTGTATATTCTGCAGACCACTTTGCTCTATTGCTCCTCTTAATCCGTAGCGACCTTCTGGCAATACTTCTCTAACGGCATGTACAATTTCACGTTGTCGTTCTAATGAGAGTTGATTATCCGTGCTATCGTGTGTTTGGGATTCTGCCATAAGAGCTCGCACGAACTTATTTTATCAGATAACGTCAAGATTTAGCGTGTGGTTAAGTTTTCCGCCCCCGGCGTGGGAAAGAAAAATTTCAGGTTTGAGTTCTGAAATGCAGAAAATAGGTTTTGAAGATGACCCAATTTTGTGCCATAAGACAGGGATAATTTTGTAAAGGTTGGTCTTTAAAACCGACGTAAACCGAATAAAAAACCGTTTCTAACATGCCGAAAGGATGTTTGGCGGCGGCTTGGTAGTTTGTTTTGGTTTCGCCACCACTACCCAACAGGTGCAAGGCTTCGTGGGTTTTGACATACAGTTTAGCCGCTTTCGGCAGATTTCTGTCCACGAATCCGTAATGGGAGCACGCAACACCGTTGACGCCTCGCAATTCCTCGCGGCTGGCTTCAAAAATACGGGTGTTGATAACGGTTTCTAGATCTTCATCGATAGGATTTTCGGACAGCAGTTCTTCCAAAGTTTTATATATATCTCCGTCAGCAATATAGGTGTTAATAAGCGCATGGCAATCAGGTATTTCTCTCGTTTTCGCATCTGGGCAGGAATTTGATAGATATTCGAGGGAGATAATTATGATAGTGATCAATAGCAGAATGCAGCCCGGTATCAGGACTATTTTCTTTTTGAGAAGAGCAGGAATGATCATATGAGGTAATTATACTCTTCCCACTCCCGGTGTGGGAAGAGATGTGGAAAACTATTCTAGCGTGAGCTTCTTAAGAGAAACTAACGTTTTTTGATATGCGGCCCGAGATAAAACAAAGTTTTTATACTCAGCTACGCCGGAAAAACGACTCAAGATCAAATCTTTTTTACAGATACCAACTGTCAGATTAGAATATTCCTGCATCGATGTCCACGGATATTCCTCTAATTTTTCATAGGCGAGAACGCCGCTTGTGACCGGATTGAGGTGAATATAACGCGAAAGATGGAGCAACTGCTCGTCACTTTCAAGAAGGACGGATTTAAACCTTCCCTGGAAGAGAGATCCGTCGCGTCGGTGTTTGGTGTTGAAAAAGCGCGTATAGCTATCGGTTGCCTCACGTAAATAGTCAGAGATACCATTTTGAAAATGTTGGGTTACCAGAAGGTGAAAATGATTAGGCATGAGCGCATAACAGATGAGGGATGTTTTTTGGTCGTAGCAATGAAAATTTGACCCCACCAGCGCGTTTTTTATTTTAGAATTGAGACGGATAAAGTCCGAAAGTTTGGTGGGTAAATTTCGGAAACGGTAATAAAATAGAGTTTGATAGAAACGGTAATAATCCGCCTGCTCGTAGAAGATTGCTTGCTTGTTGTTCCCACGATTATAAATGTGGTAATAATATCCGGTGCAAAAAGAATGTTTTCGTTTTGGCATTTTTCCCACTCCCGGTGTGGGAAGGAATTAGTCTTTCCCGACTTTATGTCATACTATAGCACAAAATTAGAACTC
>PFXB01000133.1:0-293 GCA_002791435.1 candidate division WWE3 bacterium CG_4_9_14_3_um_filter_43_9 | reverse complement strand
TTCTCCAGTAAAGTTAAAAAATATTAAGGATTCATCTAGTAATTGTAAAGAATTAGTAATAGAATAAATTTTTAATAACGAAAGTATAAAAGCAAGAAACATGTTCTATCTACAATATCTTAAAGCAGAACTGTTACGCAGATTTGGCAAAACCTTTACCATCACTTTTGGCTTGGCGATTGCCAGCGCCATCATTATCACCATTATTTCGGCTTCCCAAAGCTTATCTCAGGCGCAAGAAAAAGTTTTGAACCCTCTGGAAAACGTGGGAACCGATATTATGGTTACCCGTT
>PFXB01000119.1 GCA_002791435.1 candidate division WWE3 bacterium CG_4_9_14_3_um_filter_43_9 | reverse complement strand
GGTAGGAAGCGTCCTGTCAACTACTCCCGGAGTAAGGGGAAACAGACTATTCACAGCTGTCTTTCCTACCAAGTAAATATTCCCACTTGTATCAAGGGCTATATCGTTAACCCCACCATTATCATCGTCAATGCCAGCGGAAAAGACATTAACTAAATAAGAGGAATAATCTAAGACCGGATCAATTACTAGGGCATAATTCGGATTATAGTCGGAAACATTGAAGCCTACCTGAACCTTGTTTTTCTCCTTTTTGAGAATGACGAATTCGCCCTTTACTATAACTTTATCATCTTTAATCATCTGGTAGATATTGGGAGCGCGTAGAATAATCTGTTTTTCCTGAACAGAAAGGATAAGATCGCCTTCGTCGGTAATACTAATATCATTTACGCCTTCGATACCTAACTTGATCGTTTCCGGTTGAGCTTGCGGTTTCAGAATAAAATCATATTCAAGATCTTGATTACTTCCATAATAGATAAGGTCTATCCCTGGATAGAGTTCTTTATAATTCACTTTTGACCAGGTGCTTCCGTTTTGTATCCAATTCTTTTCTTCATTTCCTATCAGGTAATTCACTTTAGTTACTTGTTTTTCTGATGGTTCAAACGTAACCTGGGTGTTGATTTCTTCCGGATACATTCTTATTTGTGTTATTTCTTCTTCTGTTCGATTTTCTGTGCTGTTGTTCTTTAGTGTGAAAAAGCTAAGCGAAGCTTCACCTTGTTTACTTAATAACACATTAAAATTGATATTTCTGGCCAGAAAAACAATCTCGTTATTTTGCACCTGTCCCTTGTTTTCTTCAAATAATAAACTTTGATTGCTTAATAGATTTATGACCTGGGAGTTGTTTGAGGTAGTATTATTATTAACTTCGCTATTGAGGATAACTGAATTTGTGGAGTTTGATTGTTTGAAGATATAGAGTAAGCAAGTAAGACTTATTATGATAAACAATCTTCCTAAGATTCCTAAGTGCTTCATCTGCTTTAACCAATGTTTTATTGAATTAAAATAGTTCATGTTTCTCATTCAGTTTTCGGTTAATCAATTAAGATTAGAATTTCACCTTCTTGACCGTTAAATTCTTCTAAGGCTTTACCAATGAGCATTGATCTTAAGACTTTAGCCGTTTCTCCCTTCATGGCAAAACCGGCTTTGGAGGAGGAAACCAGGGCATCGCCTTTCTGTATCGGTCCGTTTTCGTTGGTAACTTTAACGTAAACGCGCCCGCTTAAGGCTAACTTTAAACCATCTCCTGTTTCTCCGTTGAGTAATAAACCGGGGTTTTCGGAAACGACGCCTGCTACATTGGCAGCATAGGCTTGGCTACAAAGTTCATATTCATCCTGACCATTTTTCGAAATACAAACCACACTGCCAACTTCATATGTCTTTGCGGAAACGATTTCAGCTACATCAGAAGCGCCGCAGGTAAATCCGTCTTTGGCCCACACTCCGCCATAAAAATTAGCATTACCGGAAACAGTTAGATTACCACCATCGATCTTTAAAACTTCGGTATAATTAGTGCCGTTGGTGGTATACCAGCTGAAGATCTGCGGAGAGGTAAAATATAAAGTCGAGCTGTCCACTCCGATTAGATATTGCGCAGTGTTTTTCGCATCGAATAAATTGATCTTTCTACCGGAAGAATTTCCCGGCGCACCCGATCCTGTTCCCAAAAAAAGCACCTTTCCGCCACTTGACAGCGCCAAATCTCCTAAAACATTAGGATTGGTGCCATCATAACCGGTTAAAAAGCTTGACGTAATGCTCGTAGCCGTGGCTAATATTTTTTCGCGAGGAGAAAGGACGCTTCCGTCGGCAGAAACCTCAAGTTCATAATTTCCGCCATCGTTAAAATTACTACATGAGCTGGCTACATTGGCAAGATCATACTCAAAAACTCCCTGGTTTACCATTAAACTCACACTCCCGCTATTCCAACAAACTGCACCGGCATGATTATAGATTTTGAAGATAAAACTGTGATTGCCTGTATTCGGAAGATCGTCATTGATTTTCAACCTCCCTTGATAGTGAATCGATTTCGGTGGAGCGGCGGAAATGGCTGAGTTTGATATTAAAAAAACGAATAAACAGAGCGGAAGAATCAATAAAAAAATCTTTTTCATGATAGACATTCTCCTTATCGAAAATTATCGGTTTTTTAATTTTTAATCACTTTATTATCACAGTTTTTAGCCACGGTCGAACTATTGAATCCTTCCTCTAAAAACACTGTATTGTTCGAGTGAAGTCGAGAACTTCAATTTTAGCGGTATCTCTCCATTTCATCCGCCGACTCGACGGACTTGAAGTCGAAGAATAAGAACTTACTGTTCGGCTATAATGGAGACTACAACTTAGCTTTGCGCTTTGACATTTGAGCTACTGGATGTACAAAACATTCACTCCGTCTTGGTAGAAAGCTGAGATTGAAAAGGTATTGTCCGCCTCTTCAACCGAAATGTTCCAAGATCCGTCTATATTTTTCGTTTCCGCGCTCTTAATACCTTTCTCTGAAACCCATTCATGATAATAATTATAAATCTCTTCTAATTTATTATCGCCTGTAAATCTAAAATATTCGGCTTCAACTAATTTTTCTTGAGGAGAGTAGGCTTCCATTCCGGAAAAAACAGGTATATTTTTGGAGGAAAAATTCATGCTAGAATTTTGCGTGGTTGTATTGTTTTTAGAGAAAAGGGTTGGATTTTTTCGTAAATACCAATAGCTAAAAACTATCACTAAACCAATCACGCAAACAATAAACACCATGGGCCATTCCAACTTTAATTTGGGCGGTTTTGTTTGTTTATCCATTATAATGAATCTCTGCGGATCAAGATCCTAAGTTTTGCAATAGAACTGTATCAAAATCTACCGCTGTCATTCTGATCCGCCAGCCGGCGGAGAAAAATCTAGCCCGCCTGCTTATCAAGGCAGGTAAAACGCATCTTCGATGCTAGATCCTTCTCCCGCTAAGCGGGATCAGGATGACCTGAGTTTATGTTGATATACGTTCTTTTTGGTTTTAAATTGCTTTCGAGCTATTTCATTTTATCATCATCGATGGAGATGATGAGCTGGTTTTTAAATTCTTCAAATTATCCCTATATTTCAGTGATTCTGTTATGGGCTCTTTGTAAAAAAAATAGCCGAGAATAACCGGAAATGCAATAATTATAAATGTCAAAACACAAAGAAATATTTTGATTTTCACTTCTGCAAAGGTTGATCCGAGCCTGAAAAAATACTAAAATCAAAAATTGAAGGCAGAGAGGCCACTGACCTGGAAACTTTAATCACTCTTTCCGTCTCTCCTGATATTCCTTTGGAAACAATAATAAATCCTTGGGTCGGAAGACTCTCGCCAGTAGGAACATCTATCAAAACCCAAGTGCTATTATAACGAGGAGTAATTCTTAAAATTCTTTTGATATCAGTTTGGAGGGTTATACTTGAAGAACCCGAGGCAGCAGCCTCAAAAAGAAAGGTATTATTCTGGCTGTCATTGAAGGAAACATAGGAAGGCGTCGAAAAGTTATTACTTCTCGCGGTGCTGCAATAATCATAAATTTCCTTCTGAGCAATGCTGTAGCCTGAAGCGTCTTGCCTGAGATAACTAAATTCCAGGGCTGCAATGGCAGGATCAAGTGAGCCGCAGCCGATACTGACATCTGGGTCAACTTCTGAAGGCTCCAAGAGAGGATTCTGTTTCCACCAATAGATGTTTATCTGTTTTCCGTCTAGGGAGTCGTCATCAACATCAAGATTTATCTGATAAGACTGGTCTTTTTCTACCCTAAAACTGAATTGACTACCGACTAATCCAGACAACGATTGAATCTCATAAATATATTGACTCTGGCTCTCGGCCAGAGTTCCCGTGCCCGTCGTTCCGACACCCACTCCATTTTTTATCTTTAATAAAGCTTCCTCGACCCCGGCCTCTGCTGCATCATAAGCCCGGATGGATTCTTCTTGTTTGGTAGTTTCTTTAAGTCCTGTTAAAGTTCGAGTGGCAACTGTTAAACCAACTGTCAACACTACTAAAACGATTAAAATAATAATAGCGAGGGCTTGCCCTTTTTCTTCTTTCATAAACTTACTACAATCTAATTTTCTCTTTATTAAAATTGTACCAAAATAATTCGCAATTTACAAACATTAAGTAAATTAAAAGTAAAAATTCAAAATGCAAAAGTAAATAGCTATTGGCTTATAGCTACCAGCTACTGGCCTTTTTAGTTGTACTTCTCTCCGCCAGCCGGCGGATCGAAGAATAAGAATTTACTGTTCGATCAATCCGCTCATCTGGCGGAGAAGACTACCCATTCTGTCATCCTGGAGCCCGCCGAATCGGCGGGTGATAGGATCTAGATTCTATCGCTTCGCTCCAGAATGACAACGCTTTTGACTTTTCAATAACTTCTTAGAGAAACTGTGCTTTCCACCGTAATTTCACCAGACTCATTCCTTCTTGAAACCTTTAATTGATTTTGACTTAAGGTTAATTCAAGATTAAGATTTTTAGGACGATTGGGTGGAGAAAAAGTCTGGAAAGATGCTCCAATAATATTAAATCCACTATCCGCTGAATCATCGGTAAATTTCGGGCAGTTTTGTCTGTTAAATCCTGGTGCATCAAAACTTGAGCAAAATCCTTGACACTGGGTTAAATACCCGTTGGTGCCAACATCTCCGGCAAAGAAGTTATATTGAATACAATCACTACCCGTTAAGTCTGAAGAAATCCTCAAGGTAGTATTTCCATCCAGCGATTCCACATTCTTAGCTTGTTTTACTTCTCGCTCTATCTGATCTAGAATTCTCAAACCTTCATAACGCAATTGTTCTAAGAGATTGGCTCGTTCTGCTGACTGGGAAACCGAAACAAAAACACTGATTCCAGTGGTTATGACAATCGCTAAAACAGCAACTACTACCACCATTTCAATTAAGGTAAATCCAACCTCGTTGCAGGAAGGAATTTTGTTGACGGACTGTTTATTCTCTTTCATAATTATTCGAGAAGACCACTTACTTTACCCGTGCCTGCCTGCCGGCGAGGCAGGGATGAATCGAATGATTAATAAACTCGCCGACCCGCCGATTCGGCGGGAAGGATACCACGGGTTTACCCGTGGTAGTTCATTTTTCCCCTATTCCCAAGAAGTTAATAGGGTTGACGAAGAAGCCTTTTTAGCTTTATTCCCCTCATACCAGCCAACATTTACCTCAACTTTCTTTGAAGTGGACGAGGGAGAATCGGAAATTTTTATTTGACGATAAAAAACAATATTGTCAATTGGGGTCTCCAAACGATAGCAATTTTTATATAATGAAGTTTTATCGCCATCTGTAGCACTGTCACAGTCTTGATCTTGACGAAAGCTGAGCTTCCATCCATCTAAATGATTGGTATTATCAACCTGTTTCTCAGGGTAATAATAATAAGTTGCTCCAGTTTGACTTTGCCATAACCAGGGCTCCCACGACTTATCGCTTTTTTGCACCCCCCAAACATTGTTTTCGCTAGGATTATAGTTATTGACATTATCCCGAATCATCCGTGCCGCTTCGGCTCCTTCCTTAAGTAATTCGAACGAAACGGTTTTACTTTTTGAAACAAGCGATTTTTTGGTGGCTGAGATACCCAAGCCTATCAGTCCCAACGAAGCAATGGCTAGCACAATTACAGCTGCCAGAACTTCGATTAATGAAATTCCTTCTTCGGATTTTAACCAAGTTGTAATTTTGTCTGTTGGCCAACCTTTTATAATTTGCATTTAGTCTTCTTTCTCAAGTAAAATGGTTCCTTCTTTGGTAATTATAAGCTTAAAGTAATAATTATCAACATTGTCTTTTTTGAGATAGTAAACGGAACAGGCGCCGCTCCCGGTTTCAGCGGGACATCCTGTTTGGGAATTAACTTCGACAGCAGTATCGTCGCTCGGCTCATGGCGATAGAAAGTGAGTTTACCAAAAGGGAGTTTGAAATAAACGGAATCGATGGTTTCGTTTTGCCCGCGGTAAATTTTGACATCTGAAAGCAAGATGCTGCTCTCAAAGAGAGTTTGCGGGTCGCTTGCGGGAACGTAAACCCCGGTTGTCTTATTGCGAATAACTCGTTTAAGATAATAAGTCGTGTTGCCTGGTTGAGCCGAACCAAAAAGTGGGGGATTGTCAATAAAAATATAATAGCCTTCGATGACATAGTCTTGACTGCCGGTGAATTCCGCCTGTTCGTTGTTGATTGCTTTATTACGGGCCAGACGACAGTCATCGGCTATTTTTTCGGCCTCGGCTTTAATTTCTTGATTGCGATAGTAGCGGCTCCAGACAGGAAAAATAACACCTGCCGAAATGACAATGATCGAAATGACAACCAAAAGTTCAATTAAAGTCATCCCGGCTTCACTCTCACTGCGGCTACTTGTTTTGAAGAATCTCATTCCCATTTGACGCTATCCTTAAATCTTACACTTTTTTACGAAAATGAATCCCTGCGAAGTTTACTCCGCAGTGTCTTCTTTTGCTCGCCCCGCCCATAGCGGGACGAGCTTCGCGAGAAGAATACAAGCTCTTATCCCCGCCTTGCCAGCGAGGCAGATACGCATCAAGATCCTAAGTTTCGCTCGCAAAATAAAGTTTGGCGAAAAAATTTCCTTTTAACCCTAATTGGAGCGCCAAAAACCGACAAAAAAGGCGAGTATGGTTCCTAAAACCAAAAACGGGCCAAAGGGAATTTTGTCTTTCAAACCTTTCTGTTTTAAAAGCATCAAAAATAATGATATCATTGCTCCACTGCCAAAAGCAAGATAATAAGCCCATAAAGTTTCTGGCCAACCTAAAAAGACACCCATGAATAGCGCAAACTTGACATCACCCATTCCCATCCCTTTGCCGCGACTGAAAAGGTGAATTAAGAGCATAAAGCCAAAAGACAAGATTCCTGTGAGAATCGGGGTTAAGGAGGAAGGCAGGGGAGAGATGAAGATATAATTAGAATAATCCTGATGCAATAATGATTTAAGTACATACTGCGCTTCAAAAAATAGTGAGTCGATCCTCAAGACATTTTGTTTAAATCCT
>PFXB01000027.1 GCA_002791435.1 candidate division WWE3 bacterium CG_4_9_14_3_um_filter_43_9 | reverse complement strand
ACTAAATCCCTTCTGGCCGTCTTCGGCAACCCTAACCTCAAAACCTTCTTTTTCAAGCTGTCGTTTATAAAGGTCATGAATATAGAAATCGTCCTCAATGATTAAAATTTTCGTCTTGGTAGTATCCACATTTTCTCCTTTTTTCGGTTTAATGTCATTCCTGCCCATAATACCGTTATGGCGATTCTTGCGTTCGCCGCTACTAAACCTCATCTATTACCGTAGCGGAAACCTTTAGGTTTCCATAATTCGCGAGCTTCACTTCCGCCGGCTGGCAATTGCGAAGCGAAATATATGTCACCACGGCGCAAACCGTGGGAATCTATAATTATTAGACGGTCTTCAAATGAATTTGGAGAGGGCTTTCCGCACTCTCTCATTCTCCTGCTCTCTAAACTCTTTTTGCTGGAACATAAGTTGAAGAGCTACCTGGTTTATTCCGGATTTGATGGCCGAAAGCTGGGTTAAAACTTCGGTAAAATCCCGCTCTTTCTCGATCATGGATTTTACTCCACGAACCTGGCCTTCAATCTTTGACAGCCGGCTTAAAATTTGAGTATAATTTTCTTTTGTCATAGATTTCATTTTGTTCGACCGTAGTGGAGAACCTCAACTTTTGTCAGTTGTACTTCTCCATGCTCCCGCCTTTGGCGGGATTAGTCGAAGTATAATAATCTTATGGTTCGACTTTTGTGGAGAACTACCTTAATTTTGAATTTTTACTTTTGACCTTAGTTTTGACATTTAAGTTAATTCTAGTATAAATTCTTTAGTCGTTGTAAGTCAAATTTTATGCCAAAATTAATTCTCGACCGACTCAATCCTTCCCAAAAAGAAGCCGTTGCGCAAACCGAAGGACCAATTTTGATCTTGGCTGGTCCCGGCTCCGGCAAAACCCGTTGTCTGGCATATAAAATTGCTTTTTTGATCCGGGAAAAAGGGATCAACCCGAACCAGATTCTAGGCGTGACTTTCACCAATAAAGCGGCCAACGAGATGCGTGAAAGAGTGCAAAAGCTTTCTGAAAATCCCAAGCAGAAATTTCCCTGGATCGGGACTTTCCACGCCATCTGTGCCAAAATTTTGCGCAGGGATGGAAAATATATTGACATCCCGCCCAATTTTTTAATTTACGATGAGGCTGACCAGATCCAACTTTTGAAAAAAGTACTCAAAAAAATTGATCTTAACGAGCAAAAGATCAACCCGCAGGCGGTCTTAAATGCGATTTCCTCAGCTAAAAATGAGTTGGTTTCTCCGGATACCTATGCCACGCTCGCCAGCGGCTTTTTCCAGGAAACCGTCTCCCGTCTGTATCCGGAATATCAAAAAGCCTTAACCCAAAATAACGCTTTGGATTTTGACGATTTAATCATGAAAACCATCGAGATCTTTGAGAAAAATCCGTCAATTTTAAACTACTGGCGAAACTGTTTCCAACATCTTCTGGTGGACGAATATCAGGACACCAATAAAGCCCAGTATGTCTTTTCGAAACTGTTGGCGGGTAGCAAGCAGAATATCTGCGTGGTGGGTGATCCCGGACAATCAATTTACGCCTGGAGAGGGGCTGATATCCGCAATATTCTGCAGTTTAAAGCCGACTACCCCAAAGCCAAAATTATCCGTTTGGAGCAAAACTACCGCTCCACCCAAACCATCATTGAAGCCGCCAGCAGTTTAATCCAGCACAACATCTCACATCCCAAACTCGCCTTATGGACCGAAAACTTAGTCGGAGAAAGTATCAAGATTGTCGAAACCCTGGATGAAGAAAAGGAGGCACACTTTTTAAGCCGGGAAATTGCCTTTGATGACCGCCAATTTTCTGATTTTGCGGTTTTGTATCGAACCAATGCCCAGTCGCGGGTGATTGAAGAAGTTTTTTTGAAAACCAAAATTCCCTACACCATTCTCGGTGGTACCCGCTTTTATGAGCGCAAAGAAATCAAAGACATTCTGGCTTATTTGCGGTTGTTTGTAAATCCCCACGACTCGGTCTCTTTGGGAAGAGCGGAAAAGGTGGGTAAACACAGGTTGGGCAGGATCCTTGAGCTGCAAAAAGAAATTAACCCGAACCAGGCTTCTCCGCTGGAAATTTTGGATCAGGTGTTGGCGGTTTCGCAGTACTTGGAAATGCTCAAAGATAAAACCGAAGAGGGCGAGAGCAGGATTGAAAACGTCAAAGAGTTGCGTTCGGTAGCTACCGACTTTCACAGCCTGGCTGATTTTTTGGAAAATGTGGCCTTGGTTCAACAGGAATATCTGCCTGACACAGGAAAGCTTTTAGGGAGTGCAAGTAACAATGTCGTTAAATTGATGACCTTGCATACCGCCAAGGGGCTGGAATTCCCTATTGTGTTTATTGTCGGCTTTGAAGAGGGGCTTTTGCCCCATTCCCGCTCTTTGATTGACAAACTTGAACTGGAAGAGGAAAGACGGCTCTGTTACGTGGGGTTAACCCGTGCCAAAGAAAAAGTCTATTTTACCCACGCCCAAAGACGGCTCTTTTTCGGTTCGACCTCGTTTAATGAAGTTTCGCGCTTTTTGGACGAACTGCCTGCTGAACTAATCGAAAAGTGGCAGGTGTAGAAAATTGTTCCTTGACAAAACGTTTAGCGATACTTCATACTCTGAAGTAATGAGTATCGCCAGACTAAAGGATATCTATTGTTTGTAAAAAGGGGAAAATGTATGGAAGAAATTAGTAAGGATGTTGAAGAAAATATAAGAGAGATGGCAAGGGAAGAGATTTATGGCTTTATATGGCATACTATCAGGTGGATTTTACTGGCAATAATTTTAGGTGGCTTATCTTATTGGTTATACAGAGGAACGTTTTAATGAATCTCCCCCGACCTTACGGTCGGGGTATCTTCTTTTTCTTCGCTTCGCTTGAGCCCGACTTCGTCGGGTTAGCTTCATCTGCGAGCTGACGCTCGCGGTATTAAGCTTGGAAAAATAAAAATGAAGGATAACAAACTTTTGAAAATCGAAGAGTTGGCCAGGCAAACAGTAGAAGACAAGCTCAACCAGCTAACAGAGAGAAAAAAAAGGTTAGATAAATACAGACCGCTTCCTCCCGCCTTGGTGAAAAACCTAGAAGATTGGTTTAAGGTCGAACTCACCTACACCTCAAACGCCATTGAGGGCAACACTCTTACCCGTCAAGAAACCGCTTTGGTGGTTGAAAAAGGCATTACTGTTGAGGGGAAAAGCCTTCAGGAACACCTTGAAGCCATAAACCACGCTCAGGCCCTTGAGTTTATAAAGGCCCTTGTCAAAAAGAAAAGAGAAGAATTAATCGAAGCGGACATTTTAGCTATTCACAAAATTATGCTTGCCAAAATAGACGATACCAATGCGGGGAAATATAGAACCGTGTCGGTAAGAATAGCCGGTTCTACCGTGATTATACCCAATGCTCTGAAAGTTCCCGACCTAATGAGTGGGTTTGTTAAATGGTTGAACCAGCCTAACGCCGACCACGCCATAAAAATAGCAGCCGACGCACACTACAGATTGGTAAGTATCCACCCTTTTGTTGATGGAAACGGAAGAACCGCCAGACTTATGATGAACCTTCTTTTAATGCAGGAAGGATATCCGCCGGCGTTGATTAGAAAAGAGGACCGAAGAAGATATATAAACTCCATCGAGCAAGGACAGTTGGGGGGAGACCTAAAAGATTACTACAAGATTGTATCAGAGGCGGTAGAACGCTCTTTGGATATTTACCTTGAGGCGCTTGAGCCGAAAGAAACAAAGGAGGGGGTTAAGATAAACAAGCTACTTAAAATTGGGGAATTGGCAAAAGAGACAGGAGAGACGGTTTGCACGATTAGGTTCTGGACTAAAGAAGGGCTATTAACTGTTAAGGATTTTACCAAGGGCGGTTATCAGTTATACGAGCCTTCAATGGCTGAACAGGTAAAAGAGATACGGCGGTTGCAAAACAAAGAGCGGCTAACAATTGCCGAGATTAAAGAGAGGCTAAAAAGTCGACTCGACTTCGTTTAATGAAGTTTCGCGCTTTTTGGACGAACTGCCGCCCGAGTTGATCGAAAAGTGGCAGGTGTAAGAACCAACCTCTGTAGGTCTTCTTTCTTGAGAAGGGTTGATTCTGTGCAGTTTGCCACCATGGCCACACTTGGCATATGAGAGAATCCGACATACTCAATGATTTTTCCTTTTTCTTTCACCTTGCGGACTGCCGGCAATAGGTCGGTATCGGATGAAACCAGAATAATCCTATCTATAGCGTTTTCGTAGGTTGCAACCAGCATGTCCACGGCAATGTTAACATCCACCCCTTTTTCATGAATGATACTATTTGATTTCATAAGGTATCCGAGAGAATATCTATAGTGGTGTTTTTTCAAATGAACAAACAATTTTTGTTGGCTTGCATGCAGTTGTTTTGTCTTTTTTGTTCCATCGGTCCTCACTTTTCCAACATAATAAGTCGCACTCACCAGGGTATGGTTGCGTAGAAGGAATTTAGTAAAGGCTGAGAAGTCAAAGGATAAGAGCTTGTGAAGCCGCAAATCTTTAAGTTTAAAGAAAAAGTTACTGCCGTCAATTAAAACAAGACAACGTTCTGGCGCCATATGTTCAGTATATCAGAAAAGGTTTAAAAAAAACCTGCAAACACCTTGCGGTCTTGCAGGAGATTTTAGTAACTCTATTATAACATAAAAGTCAAAAAAGTCATTTTTTTGTTCTTCGCTCTACATTAAGGTAAATCGTTAGTATGTATACCCATCTTACTCAGGTTTGCAGCCTGAAAGGGCGAAAAAGCTGATTAGATGGGTATATACTGAGTCAATCCTGAGTTATCGAAGTATACAATAGGACAATAGGATTAGTGATCATGCTCTTGCAGACTGAGATTAAACCACTCTCTGACTTTATCAAGGTTGATGATATAGGCCGGGTTTTCAATGCCGTCGGCATCAGACATTTCTCGGAGAGACTTTTTGATTTCACCAGGCTCAGCGATCCCCGACATCCGGAGGCGATTGACAATTTCGGAAACCATGGGAGTGGCAAAACTTGAGGCCGGCTGAAAACCAAAACTTTCTAGATCGTGAGCCCGCACATAAAAATCAGCGCCGAAGGCATAGGGTGCCTCTCCCCCTCCGTACGGATTTGGACCCCAAACACCTACCATCGCTAAGTTCGGCGGCCATTTTTCTTGTTCCTCAAGTTTTGCTCGTGCTTCTTCGATGTCGGGAACGCCGTGGGGAATACCCGCCGTTGGATTGCCGGCTGCGGCTGCAAAAAATTTCTTGGGGGATTGAGAAACTACAGAAACCAAAGCCGCCAGATTTCTTTCCGCGCCTTCTCTCCCAATATAGCCATCTTTAAAAATAATCAAACGGTCCTGAGTCGGAACCAGGGCAATTTCTTTTTCTTCAAATCGGGCGATCATGGCCTCAGCCTCCTCTTTAGGCATTTCCTCTCTGGTTTTTGGATCCTCATAATAAAAACTTTAGCTCCGTCACTTCCCACCACCGGCCGGCTTTGTTTGAGCGGAACGTCTCTTGGATTGATCTCAGGATGTTTCCTCACGAGGTCGTATAAATGAAAAATTGTTTGCAGTTCCCCAACTTGAAAACTCATGTTAACGACCGTTGCGTCGGACTGACCGATAATTCCACCGATCGTTTCCGGAGCCACCGAAACGCGCAGGCTGGTATTGCCAAATTCATCCTGGGTGACACTTTCCACGCAAAATGACCCGATGATCGAGGCTTTTGCCACCCCACCGGCTTTTTCTTCTATTCCTTCGGGTTGACCAAATAGTTCACGCGCTATTTTTTCCCGCACAGCCGCAACCTCTTGACCATGATTTTGGTAATGCAATTCTGCAGCTTTCATTAATAGAACGATGGTATCTTTTGGTGTTTCCGGCACCCCCTCATATAGTTCGACTTCGGTAGTCATGTCTTGAACTCCAATAACTTCTAAAGCCTTCTCTTCGGAAAAGTCATCTCCAAAAGCTTCCTTGAAAACCTGTTCTTTAAATTTCGCAATGTCAAAAATGTCCAAAATGAGAATCCCGTGTTTCTTTTCTTTTTCAGGGGCGGCTGCTGCCTCAGGTACCTGGGGGAAGGGAAGCTGTCTTACAGAGCGGAGTCTAAAGACAGAGAGACTGCTCTGGCTAACACTCCTGCTAGACCTTTTAGCAATTTTCTGCGCGATATTTTGCCTTTGGCTGTTTTAGCTTCCGGAGGCACAAAACCTTTCTCCTCACCACTCATAATTTCTCCTCAATTAATATTTGCGAAAACCCGGCTTCATTTTATCATAGGACAACCAGACATCAATATCTCGCCAGACGCAAAACAAAATGTTAAAATATGACCTACATGAAAAAGGTAAATCTTTTGGACTGGCTTTTTTTCTTGGGGTTATTCCTTGTTTTTTTAATTCCTCCGACCGACCCGGACTTGGGCTGGCAGTTGCGCTGCGGACAGGAAATCTGGCAAAACCATACACTCTGCAGCCAAAACCACTTTTCCGTTCTGCTGTCTGACTATTCCTGGCCTAATCACCGCTGGCTCTATCAGAGTTTGCTTTTCCCAATCTACCAGATTTTCAACCTGTGGGGACTGACTTTCTTCAACGCCCTTTTACTCACTGCCGCTTTTTTCTTTTTTTATCACTCTATCCGTAATTTTAACTTTGAAAAAAGGGTTGCTATTATTATGACAACTTTATTTTCGGCGAGTGTTTTTTCTTTGGGAATAAGAAACCAGCTCCCTGGTCTCTTGTTTTTGACTCTCATTCTCTGGACCTACTCCAAAACTAAAACCAATGTCAAATATCTTTTTCTTTACCCGCCCATTATGCTTTTGTGGGCCAACTTTCACGGCTCTTTTGTCTTGGGACTGATTCTCATTGCTTGCTTTATTGCTGTCGGCGGAATAAACTGTTTTGTCAACCATCACCAAATTCGCCTTTTTCCTCTGCTTATTTTATTGCTTTCCACTCTGATTACTTTAGTTAATCCTTTTGGAATTAGAATTTATGAAGAGGCCTGGCGGCATATCGGCGAAGTTAACCTTTCTAAATTGATCGCGGAGTGGGTGCCGCCGGGAATTGAAACTTGGCTTTTGGTTTTTGGCACCTCCGCTGCTCTGTTTTTC
>PFXB01000120.1 GCA_002791435.1 candidate division WWE3 bacterium CG_4_9_14_3_um_filter_43_9 | reverse complement strand
GCTCAGCAATGGGTTAGTCCACCTCTCGACGATGTGGATATCCGCGAGGAAACTAACCTCAAAAAATCTTCACTTATAATGTGGAGATTTTTTGTTTCAAAGGATGTGGCCATCCCCGAGTATATTCCAATTAACTTTCTCAATATCCGGCAAGCAGACAAGTCCCACTCCGCGCACCTTGGTGTTTTTATCAACAAAATTATGGCGTATTTTGTCAAAATACTCGTACATTTTGAGTTGTTCTATTTTAGGCGAACACCATTGTCTTCCGTAATGGACAAATTGGCGATAAATCGGATATCCGCAAATATCGGCCATTTGAAGAAAATTTTCCCGCGATGATTTAGCAAATTCAATGTTGGCAATTGAGGTATAGTTATCTACGAAGATTTCACCGATTTTTTCTTTATTTTCCAGAACGGAAAGAATGAGCCTGTGTTTTCCTGAAGTCACTTTGAATGATGATTCCATCTGATCAAAAATAATCAAATTCTTATTTCCCAGATATTGGAGTCGCTTAAATAGTGTCTGCGACGTTTTAACCAGAGGATTTCCTTCAAGGGAAGATCTTTTTTTATCTCCGAAATAACGTTTATCAAAAACAATGCTTATGATTTTCAGATCAGATTGATGCCTGGCAATCAAAGTAAACAAATCATCACCGAAATTTTTCAGATCATTTTTGTCCAGTTTATACGGTTTGAGGTAATGTTTTTTCTGCTGAAACGGGTTTCTCAGCCAGTCAGATTTTATCTCAACTTTATGCGTCCTAAAAGTTTTTTTCTTTAAATCATTAATTTCTCTGTTGATTGTTTTCAGTGAGGTTTGAGGTATTCGGACTGCGGTTAGAACAAAATAGTTCTGTCGCCAAAAATTCAGGTATTTATCTGAATCGGGCGGATTTTCTATAAAATCCCGCGTAGATATCCATAATAATCGTTAGTTTTTTAAAACAAAATTTTTATTTGCCTCAATTGTAGCGCAAAAGGGGTAAAAAGGGAAGAAAAGAGGGTTGCTCTCCCAAAACTTTACAAAATCTGGTATAATGCAGTTATCACGATGACCAAGCTAAGCAGCCTAAGGTTTCGACCGACCGCTGATCTTGGTCTTTTTAAGTTCAAGAGAGTTTTTTAGTAAGTCAACTCTGACTATATAATCGTTAAACTTGCGCAGTAAACTAGAATATTTCTTATTCGGAACGAAGATTCTCAATAATTTATTTTTACCCTCCAAATATTCTATAAGACAATGAAAATCCCCATCTCCGGACACAATAATCGCTTGGTGATAATTAGCATATTCAATCATGGTGTGTAATACCAATTCTGCGTCGACGTTCCCCTTGGTTTTTGTTTTTCCGTTTTCTCTAATCTCAAGTGTGGGTTTGAAAATCAGGATATATCCGATTTTCTGCAGAGAGGTATACAAGGATTCGTTTCCCGCCATATATCCGATAAAAAGGTATGCTTTTGTGGTGTTATATTTATTCTTAAGATAGATACGAAATTTCAGAAAATCAAGCTTCCATCCCTGGTCGCGGATTCCGAGGTTCAGATTTTGGCTGTCGATAAAAGCATAAATATTATCTTTTATATTCTTCATGGCTGATAATTGAT
This sequence comes from candidate division WWE3 bacterium CG_4_9_14_3_um_filter_43_9, assembly GCA_002791435.1. GTDB lineage: Bacteria > Patescibacteriota > CPR3 > CPR3. The sequence goes on along the minus strand of PFXB01000120.1, from coordinate 5,642 downwards.
AATGCCTCAGGGGTGCTCAAGCTTCAATAGCCCCGACGGGATTCGAACCCGTGTTACCGCCTTGAAGGGGCGATGTCCTAGACCACTAGACTACGGGGCCGCCTAATTCGTTCTAGCCGGTATCTGACTAATGAATTATACGAACTCTGTCAGAAAAATACAACCACAAGATATTTATAAGTTAAGTGTTACTATTTACTGATTGCTTATGATTTGCGACCAGTTTGAAGCGCTTCTTTCAACACTCCATCCAAACTTTTCACATATACAAATTTCATGTCTTTTCTGATTTCATCCGGTACATCTTTTAAGAGATTTTTCTTATTGTTCTCTGGCAAGATTATCTTTTTTAAACCGGCTCGATGCGCCGCCAGCACTTTTTCCTTGACGCCGCCGATTTCCAACACTTTCCCCCGCAAGGTTATTTCTCCGGTCATACCCACATCTTTGGAAACGGGTTTTTTAGTAATAGTCGAGATTAGACTCGTAGCCAGCGCCACCCCAGCCGAAGGACCATCTTTGGGCACTGCTCCTTCAGGAATATGAATATGAAAATCGTGGTTACTGAAAAATTTATCCGCAATCGCAAGTTTCCTGGCTTGTGAACGGATATAAGACAAGGCGGCCTGGGCTGACTCTTTCATCACTTCTCCCAGTTGACCGGTAAGTATTAGTTTTCCCTTACCGGGCATGGCGGTTGATTCAATGGCCAAAATTTCACCGCCGCTTTGGGTCCAGGCTAAACCTGTGGCCACGCCAATCTCATTTTTGCTCTCTTTGGCCCAGGGAATGTATTTTTCAGGACCAAGATATTCATGGACGTCTTTCTCTTCAAGGTTAATCTTTCCCTTTTTCCCGTCAACGACTTTTTTGGCAACTTTCCGCAGAATTGAAGCCAGCTCTCTTTCCAGCTCTCTGACGCCAGCCTCATGGGTGTAATTGCGGATTATTTTACGAATCACATCTTCAGTTAAGCTAACCCTTTGACGGTCTAAACCGTGATTTTTAAATAACTTGGGTAGAAGGTGTATTCTGGCTATTTTCAACTTTTCTTCTTCTGTATAACCTGTAAATCTGATAATCTCCATCCGGTCAAGTAGCGCCGGTGGAATGGTATCGAAAACATTGCCGGTGGTTATAAAAAAAACATCGGAAAGGTCAAAAGGAACCTCCAGATAGTGGTCGGAAAAATCCTTGTTTTGCTCTGGATCCAAAGCTTCGAGAAGTGCTGCCGACGGATCGCCGCGAAAATCAACTCCGATTTTGTCAATTTCATCCAGCATAAAAACCGGGTTTCTGGTTTTAGCGTTATTGATTCCTTGAATAATTCTTCCGGGTAGGGCTCCTACATAAGTTCTGCGATGTCCCCGAATTTCGGCTTCATCCCGAATGCCGCCCAAAGAAACTTTGACAAATTTCCGACTTAAGGCTCTGGCAATAGAGCGTCCGATTGAAGTTTTGCCGGTACCGGAAGGTCCTATGAAACATAAAATCGGGCCCTTGATCTTGCCGACCAATTTATTAACCGCCAAATATTCTATGATCCTTTCCTTTACCGTACTTAAACCATAATGATCTGCATTGAGGATTTTTTCAGCTTTTTTGAGATCAACTTCTTCTTTGCTTTTTTTATTCCACGGTAAATCGGCAATCCATTCAAGGTAAGTTCGCAGATAACTGGCTTCCGGATTATATTGAGAGAGTTTGGCAAAACGATTCAACTCCTTCATAATTTTTTCTTCTGTTTCACTCGGCATTTTGGCTATTTTGATCTTTCTGCGAAATTCTTCCACTTCACCCTGTTCGTCGTCGATGCCTAATTCTTTCTGAATCGTTTTTAATTGCTCGCGCAAAACCATTTCTTTCTGCATCTTAGAAAGTTCCTGTTGGGTTTTTGATTCCAGCTCCTTTCCCAACTCCAGGATTGAAAGTTCGTGTGCTAAAATTAATTGTAATTTTCTTAATTTATCTTCTGTTTGAAAACTTTCTAGAATTTCTTGTTTCTGATTTGTCTTTAAACTTAAATTTGAAGCAATGAGATCGGCTATATGATGAGGATTGTCAAGCGAAAGAATGTTTATCAAAGCATCCATCGAGATTGATTTTCCCAAAGTGACACATTTTTTAAACTGGTTTAAAACATTGTTTTTTAAAGCTTCAATTTTATCTGAACGTTCCTCTTTTTCTTCTATTTCTTCAACCCGAACTATTATAAAGGGTTTCATTTGTGCATAGCCTAAAATTCGAACCCGTTTGACTCCCTCGATCAAAATCCGGGCTTCTTTACCTTCTTGGAACACCTGTTTAACACGTGAGAGCGTCCCTATAGAATACAGATCACTTATCTTGGGATTATTGAGATGAGAATCTAATTGAGTAATAAAAACAAGCGGCTGATTTTCTTTGCGCGCCTCTTCGAGTGCTGCCAGCGAACTTTGTCGTCCTAAACTCAATGGAAAAAATGCGCCTGGAAAGACAACTATATCGCGCAAAGGAACCAAGGGATATTTCCGTTCTGGTTTAAACGAGATTATATTTGACATGGTTTTCTCCTTTAAAATCAGAGTCTATAGAAGACACTGTTTAGGTCTGCTTCGCAGAGATTGATTTTAGCATACTTCGTTTTTTTGTCAATCACGACTTACGACTGCTAATCGAACATTGCGGATCGAATTTAAAACCAGATAAGCTTTGATCGCGGAAAGGACGACGATATGGTCTTTGTTAAGGAAGGGTTGAAATACCAGTTTCAAAACCACCAGTTCAAAAGTCAAAGGTCAAGATAGAAGTACAACCGATTCGTAATGCGCGTTAAATTACTAAAGAGTCCGCTTCTTTCTTCTGGCCACCTTAAGATCAATCAGGCTTCGTCTGAAAACTGCCCGTGCCGAAACCAAATCTTCCCCCTTCGGCTTTTCTTTTAGAATTTTCTCAGCATTTTCCTTGGCGGCTAAAACTTCTTGTTCGTTTATCTCAGCGGAATGGAATGCGTCTTCAATCAAAAAAGAGGCCTGGTTGTTGCCAACCTCTAAAATTCCTTTCCCGACAGACAGAAATTGGACTTCACCCTCGCGCACGATACGCAGTTCACCTTCAACCGTGGGTGTAAATAAGGAAATGTGCTTGGGAAGAATGGTTATTTCTCCGGTTACCGAAGGAACAGAAAACCTCTCTACTTTGTCTGAAAAAACCACCCGGTTGGGAGTAATTACTTTTAGGTCTATTTTAACTTTTCCCTCCATTCTGACTCCTTGAAAAACTAGTTGTCAACTCAATGTTTGAGATTCTTCAGCGCCGAATCGGCGCTTCTGAATGACGCTATCAGAAGCTATTTGTTTTTCAGTTTTGACCTTTGACTTTTGAGTTATTTTGACTTATTTAGTCACCACCTCATCGATTGTTCCCACCATATAAAATGCCTGCTCGAGTTTGTCGTCGTGCTTCCCTTCCAAAATTTCCTTAAAGCCGCGAACAGTTTCTGCGATTGTGACATACTTTCCAGCCCTGCCCGTAAATGCTTCGGCCACAAACATGGGTTGACTTAAAAATCTTTGAATCTTTCTGGCACGCATCACCGTTAATTTATCTTCTTCCGAAAGTTCTTCAATCCCCAAAATGGCGATAATATCCTGCAGGTCTTTGTATCTTTGTAATACTTTTTGAACATTGCGTGCGGTTTGATAATGCTCCTCTCTCACAATCTCCGGTGACAGAATTGAAGAGGTGGAACCAAGCGGGTCAACTGCAGGATATAGTCCTTGCTCGGAGATTGATCTGTCCAAAGAAATGGTGGAGTCTAAATGAGCGAAGGTCGTCACTGGAGCCGGGTCGGTATAGTCGTCAGCTGGAACATAAATCGCCTCCACAGCGGTAATCGAGCCTTCACGAGTTGAGGTTATTCTTTCCTGCAGATCGCCCATTTCTTTGGCTAAAGTCGGCTGATATCCAACTGCCGAAGGAATTCTGCCTAAAAGGGCCGAGACTTCCGAACCGGCCTGGGCAAAGCGAAAAATGTTATCGATAAAAAGCAAAACATCTTTATGCATCTGGTCGCGGAAGTGTTCAGCGATGGTTAAACCTGTCAACCCTACCCTAAGTCTGGAACCCGGCGGCTCGTTCATTTGTCCGAAAACTAAAGAGGTTTTTTCAAAAACGCCCGATTCCTTCATATCCTTCCACAGATCATTTCCCTCACGGGATCTCTCACCCACTCCGGAAAAGACCGAATATCCGCCGTGAACTTGAGCGACGTTTCTAATAAGCTCCATGATGATAACGGTCTTTCCCACGCCCGCGCCTCCGAACACTCCCACCTTGCCGCCCTTGACAAAAGGTGCGATCAAATCAATAACCTTTAAACCGGTTTCCAAAATTTCGGTTTTTGGTTCCTGAGAAACTAGGGAGGGAGATTTTTTATGGATAGGTGATCTTTGGACGTCTTCGGAAAGCGGCTGTTTATCAATTGGTTCACCAATGACGTTGAAAATTCTTCCCAACGTTTCCTTCCCCACGGGCACTAAAATCATACTTTCCGTATCAATAGCCGTCATGCCTCTTTTTAAACCATCGGTGGGACCCAAAGCTAAAGCTCGAACCCTGTTTCTACCAATATGCTGTTGCGTTTCGAGGGTAATTTCTTTTCCTTCAAATTGAATTTTTAAGGCGTGATAGATTTGTGGCAACTTCTCAGGAAAAAAAACATCAACCACGGGACCAATAATCTGGACAATCTTGCCTTCATTTTTCTCCTTTTTTTCGCTCATTTTCTCCTCCGGTAGATATTCAATATAAAAACGAAAAGAAAAAATTAGGTGGTTCTCCACTACGGTCGAACAATAAAAAGTTGTTATAAGATCTTATTCTTCGACCAACCCGCCGAATCCCTGCCTCGCCGGCAGGCGGGGGCGGGGCGTGGAGAAGTACAACTAAAAAATTCAACCTCTTTCCCAAAATCCGAAAACCCTAATTTTTCCTTTTGGCGATGCTTAATCTGGCGGTTTCGATATCAGCTATCTCGTAGGTGATCGCCTGTTGGCGCGCTTTATTATATTCCAAGGTTAAGCCATCAATCAAAGCTAGCGCATTATCAGTGGCATTCTTCATAGCGATCATTCTGGCGGAATGTTCGGAAGCTTCTGCTTCTAAAATGGCATTGCGGATTTGAACCTGAAGATAAAGCGGTAGAACAAACTCTAAAACTTCCTGAGGCTCGGGTTCAATAAGATAATGAAAGCTTTCTTCTTTGGTTTGCGCCATCTGATTAAAGATCTCTGGTTCAGTTTCGGGCGATATCGGTAGAATTCTCTTAATATGGGGTTCTTGTTTTAAGGCTGAGATAAATTCATTAAAGGCGACCCAAACCATATCATATTCCCAGTTTAGAAATTTTTCTGAGATTAAACTAGCCAGAGGAGAGATAACATTAATAAAAGGCACCGTCTCGGAAAAATCGGCGATATAATGAATCCCTTTGCGTAAAACAAATCTTTGTCCTTTTTTACCGATGGTGATAAAGTCAATCGTTTTGGTAACAGCCTTTTCTTGCTGGGTTTTTATCCAAGTATCTAAAGCTAGAATCAAACCGGTATTTAGACTTCCACACAGACCCTTATTGGTGGTAACTAAAACAATCAGAAATCTTA
>PFXB01000110.1:7167-7337 GCA_002791435.1 candidate division WWE3 bacterium CG_4_9_14_3_um_filter_43_9 | reverse complement strand
TGCCTAATTTAACAATCACGTTGCCATTAGAATCGCCTTTTATCACTCCTCCGACCTTGATATCGCCGTTGATATCCAGTTTGGCCCCTGGAGAAACCGTTCCAATTCCCACATTGCCACCGCTGTCCATGGTAAATTTTTCCGTAATCACTCCTCCGACTGCAGAGGCT
>PFXB01000110.1:0-7039 GCA_002791435.1 candidate division WWE3 bacterium CG_4_9_14_3_um_filter_43_9 | reverse complement strand
TCCGCCGACCGCCAGGTGTAAACCTGTCACTCCCGTGGCTCCCGCCAGAGGACTGACTGTCCCGATGCCCACATTACCACCGCTGTCAATGGTAAATTTTTCGGTGATGACTCCTCCGACGGCGGAGGCTGTCCCGATGTGAAATTTGTTGCGGTAACCAAAATATCCCTGACCACTACTGGAGCCTCCAAAAAAATACATGCTGGCTGAAGTTGGTCCACCGCCGGTTTGTTCAACTACAAAAACAGGGGTGGTTGATCCACTGGCAGTAAGGTGCAAGCCTTTAACACCGGTCACTCCCGGCAGGGGACTGGCTGTGCCTATGCCAACATTGCCTGAAAAATTACTATAGATACTGTCACCGACTCCAATCCAATAGTCAGCCGCCAAAACCGGAGCACTGAAAAACGTTGCAGCCAGGCCAAAGAAAGCTAACACAAAGGGTAAAAAAAGGGCCTTCAAAAATGAGGGTTTGCTTTCTCGTAGGTTTAAAAATTGACTAAAAACGCGCATCTTAACGCTCCTTTCTTTTGAAAAACTTTAGGATTGAAAGTTAAAACATCAAGAATATCTGATATTAAGTATACCCTTTCCTGACAATTTCTGAAAGCGTCTATAGAAATTGGGCGCTATTCCGGTTATGCTCTTCTAAGGTTTTGGCGTAATGCATCTTTCCATCTTGGCCGGAAAGATAATACCACCAGTCCGATTCCTGAAAATTGACCACCGCCTCCAAAGAAGAAAATGACGGGCTGCAAATCGGGGTTGGGGGAAGTCCCTTATATTTGCGGGTATTATAAGGAGAGTCTGTTTCCAAATCTTCCTGCGTTAACTCTTCTGCCCACCACTCACATCCCAATTCTTCTCCTTTACATGTCCTTTCGGCCTTCGCATATTGAACAGTAGCATCGGCTTCCAAAGGCCAATCATTTTTCAACCTCTTCACCAAAATGCCGGCCACCAGCGTTCGGTCTTCTGCATTTTTGGTTTCCCGCTCAACAATCGAAGCTAAAATCACGACTTCATCCATAGTCATGTCTTTTTGAGCCGCTTGATCCCGTAATTCCAGGGAAAACTGCACCCAAAAATTTTCTTGCATAAAACCGATTAAATCTGAAAGACTGCTTTTTTTCGGTAAAGTATAGGTGTCCGGAAAAAGATAGCCTTCCTGGGTTTGACTCAAAAAATTCTCAAGCCAGGTTTCTTTTTCGGCTTGAGTCATGTCAGAGGTCACAATCTCCGGTAAATTCCTATTTGCCAAAATTTCTTCTGCTATCTGCTCTCTACGCCAACCCTCCAAAAAAGTAATCCGGGCGTCAGAAATGCCATGGGTTAAGGCTTGGGCCAAATCCGGCAGGGGAACATTTTTGGAAAATGAATATTCGCCGGCCTGCAAACTCAATTTTTCTTTTTTAACCCACCAACTGAAGAAAAGATCACTGCGGATAAATCCTTGCCGATACAGATTAGTGGCGATTATTTTGGCGCTTTCACCTTCATCAATCATAAAAACATAGGACTTTGAATCGGTGCCGGGAGCCGAAAGATAAAAGAAGTAGAGCTTTTGTGCGGCAAGAATTAATCCCGCAGCTAAGATGACACAAAACATCACGACTAACCACGGTGTTGCGCTTCTTTTCTTGATAATTTGTTTTGACTGAAATTTAGCTAAATCCTGGTCTTCCATTTTGCTTTCTGTCTAAAAAACTTTGTAAAATAACTGCCGCCGCAAAATCATCATCTTGACAACGTCTGGATTGTCTTTGTTGAGACTCAATTAATTTATTTTTGGCGGTTTGCGTGGTATAAACTTCCGGCTCGAAAAAAACCTCAAGTTTAGTTCTAGCTTGAAGGTGCCGCGCCAAAACGTTGATTTTGCTAATCAAAGGTTGGGTGGCAACGCTTTTCTCCGGCAGACCGAAAACCACTCTTTTGACTCCCTGCGTCTGGCAAAAACTCGAAAGCTTATCCTGCAATTCTGAAAGGGTCCGGTAGCGCCAAACATCCAAAGGTGAGGCTAGCTCGCCTTCACTCTGCGCCAAACCGATTTTCTTCAAACCGAAATCAATCCCCAGTATTCTCATTTTTTTCGCTCACTTCTATTGACAATCTCTCCAGAAAGTTGGGTAAGCTTTGTAAAAATCTCGGCAGGGTAGGCCACAACTCAATTTTGTAGCCGACAATTTTGGCCTCTCCTTCCAGAATTTCTTCGGCTTCCCAGGGCCTTTTACCGATAAGTTTATTTTTAATCTGTTCAGTGTCAATTTCGGGTAAAATCGAGCCTGCCCCCAAGGCTTCTATTTTAAGGCCGTCTGTTTGGGGGTCAATGCTTTCAAGAGTTAAATTCATATTTTCCTCTTTAAGTTTAAAACCTTCCGGAACATTTTGGTTTAAATAGTAGAGGACGAGGGTTTTCACCTGCGACTCGGAAAAGACCATCATACTTGTTTCGGTGGTTAAACTAAGAGACAAATCCTGCGCTTCACTTCTCGCTTCCTGGTTAAAAGTCTGGCTGACAATTTTATGCTGTATCCCTTCTTCGCTGTATTTTTGATCGCCGATTACCTGGCTTAATAAATCATTTTTGCCTTTGGCATACAGTTCACCGGAAAGGTCGGCCAACAGTCTTGTGCGATCAGCTTCAGAAACGATGGTGACCTCCCGGCTTGTCCCGCCGGTTAAGGCCGCGTTGGTAACAGCTTTGAAATCAGCCAGATCCTCCTCCCCGATACTTAAAGTGATGGCAGATTTCAGGTTATAGTCGGCTCCAACCTGGGTAGCGGTGACGACAGCGGTAACTTTACCGAATTTAACTTCGTAACCTTCCGGGATTACATTAAAAGTGCGGGCAGGAATCGCGGCTTCACTATCGAGAGTAAAAGTTAACCCTGCCCCATTTTCTCCCTGAATTACGGTCAGGATTGCTCCAGCCGGGAAGGTTTTGGCGTTTTCGGTCCAATTTTGCAAAGTAATGTTTCCCTTGGCTTTTTCTCCGACGGTTTTTTCGCCGGTAGCTTTGGCGGTTTTTTGTCCTTTCTCCTCCACCTTCAAAGGAATAGCCGGAATGGTTTTGTCAGTGGTACTGACCGCCAAAATGCTGGACTTGGCCACAACTTCTAATCTCTGTTCTAAACTTTCCCCCTGAACGTAAAGTTGCACCTGAGCTTTCGGCAGATAATAGAGCATAAATCCCGTTGTTCCCAAAATCAAAAATACAAAAAACATTATCAACCAAAAAGAAAATTTTTGATAGATTTTGGGTCTTTTGCGGCCGATTGCGGGCTTTTCTAATTTCAACGGTTTTTCTTCAACCTGCAGTTTTTCAATTTTAAAAGGTGCGGGAGGGGTTGCAATTTCTTCCTTTTCGGCCTGATTTCCTTTTTGGTCTTTTAAAACTTCGGCGATATCCTGATTATAAAGAAAGCCGAAATTATCAGTTCGGGAAGCTTCTGCTTTTTCAGGAGGCTTTTCTTCATCTGGTTTTTCCTCCTGATTTTTAAAATGGGCTTCCTCTAAGCTGCGCGCGACCTGAAGTCCGGCGCTTTTAACCATAAATTCACCAGCCTCAGACGGAGTAACAATAATTATCTTCTTCCCCAGAGTTTGAGCGTTGTCGCTGATAAGTTCGAAATTGAGTCGGCTTTGCCACAGAATTGAATCCGGCGGAATGATGACATAAAGTTTATCGTCTAAAGACGATCTTATTTTTTCGACGGCCCTGGAAAGGTTGTCTTCGCAATCAAGATAAATGTTTTCAGCCATAGGATTTGAGTTTTAATCGGTACTTCTCCATGCCCCCGCCTTTGGCGGGGTTAGTCGAAGAATAAAAACTTACTGTTCGATCCGCCAACCGGCAGGCGGGATGGCACTAGTACCTCGTTTCATTAATTCCCATGTCATCCTGGAGCCCGCCGTTTAAGCGGAGCGATAGGATCTAGTCCCGATGTAATCTGGACGTTTTGAAAACGCTTTGCTGGATGCTATCTCCGCCAACTGGCGGATCCAGCATGACAAATGGTATGTTTTTCAATGATTTGACATTTGCGCTTTGAGTTTTGAGATGTTTTTAAATCCCCATCTTGTGGGCGGTTTTGACAAGCATCCGGCTTACCACGTCCTCCTCTTTTTCTAAATCCAGGGCAACTTTACACAAGCTCATGGGAGTAACCCTTCTGTGATCTGTAAAAAACCCCGTTTGGTCAAAAACTGTCAAAACGTTATCCGGAACAATAAAATCAATTTTGGGAAACTGGGAAAAGGGTAATTTTTTGCTCCACGGATGGGCAAGGAGCGCCGTTTTGATTTCGGGCAAAGAGGCCCCGCCTCCGCAGATTAAAAATTGGGCCGGCAATACCTCTTCCGTAAAATTTTTAATCGCTCTCTCAACTCCCCCGATCCATAAATCTACCTCTTGGCTGACCACCTCTTTGATTTTTCTTTTTAAAGTTGGCTCAATCTCGTTTTGCGAGTATTGTATTTTCTTGCTTTCCGCTTCTTCAAAGGGCAGCGACAGTAAATCGGCGATTCTTTGGGAAATCATTCTTCCTCCCAACGGCAAGACTTTGGTGCCCAAAATTCTTCCCTGTTTGACTAAAATAACATCGGTGACTGTTCCTCCAAGATCGAGAATAACGCCCGCCAAAGATTCCCTCTCCGCCGGCAAAATCCCACTGACTAAAGAAAACGGTTCAGCCGAAATAGAGTAAATCAGCAAACCCAACTCGTCTGCCAATGACTCTAAGGTTTCCAGTTGTACCGTTGAAGTATAGGCGCTAAAAAAACCGATTTCGATTTCCTTGCCTTTAAAGTTTAGGGGAGTAGGAACTTCAAAATTATCAATTTTAACTGAGATCACCGAGGAATTGGTTAACTTAAGATTGAGGTTGTCACTGCCGGTTTCATACTTTTCTTCCTCCACCGCCGACTCAAACGAAGCTTCCTGCACCCGGTTTATGATTTCCTGAAATTCGGCCGGCGTAATTTTGGTTTCAGGGTCTGTTCTTTCAAAACGGAAAAAAGTGGAAAAACCTTTGATGGTGGGCCCAGCCAAACCGATGATCACTCGTTCTGGTGAAACTCCAGCCTGCAGTGATGCTTGGGAGATGGCCACCTCGCAATTTTCGCAAACTCCGGGAAGGTTGGCAATTGTTCCGCCGCGCATCTGGGTTAACCCTTGTTTTTGCTCTCCAAAACCCTTGACCACCGCCCTTTCTTCATCCAAAGTAAAGATCAAAGCTTTAACGCTCTCTGTCCCTATGTCTAGGGCTAAAAACGGTTCATCCTTTTTTTCTGGGCGTTTAAAAAGTTTTAAGGCCATCTTAGGTTTTACGCTTTCTCCATCAACGCTTGATATAATTGAAAGGCAGCTAGAAAACCCATATCTTTTATCTCATGCCTCTTTATCATATCAGTTATTTGTCCTGTTGTCTTATAAACTTCTCCGGACTGAAAGCCCAGAGTTTTCTTTGCCAAGTTTTCATGAGTTGGCAGAAAAGATAACCGTCAATACCCAGATCCCAAAGAAGTTTGAAATCGTATGGCATTTATCTCCGCCAAAAAAGGCGGAGTTTTCTGCCAACGATTATAACCATTCGAGAAGACTACGGTCTGCCAGCTGGCGGAGAGGGATCCCTTCGGTTGCCCTCATTCCCCATTCTACCAAAGAACTCTGTAGCGGCAACCTTTAGGTTTCCATTTTCTCGGATCATGGCAACCTGAAGGTTGCCGCTACGAAGTCTTCTCCCCCATTCCCACGGGATCCCGCATCCAGTGTGAGATGACACTGCTTTTTACTTTTACTTTTGACGTTTAACTTTTAACTCGACTTTATGCTTTAATCTTTAAACTATTCCAAAACGGCTCTGATTCTTCTTATGCCTTTGCCGATGTTTTCCTGTTTGAGAATTCTGAATTTTCCCAGCTCGCCGGTTTTGACCACGTGCGGGCCGCCGCAGACCTCAATTGAATAAGCTTGTCCTGATCCGCCAGCTGGAAGAGAAGGATCGACGATTTTATAAACTTTTACTTTCTCGCCGTATTTTTGACCAAACAACGCCAAGGCTCCTTGTTTTTTGGCCTTATCCAAAGACATTGTTTCTTGCACAACCAACAGGTTTTTTTGGACTATCTCATTGACCAGTTTGGCGATTTTCTGCAATTCCTCTTCGCTTAATTTATCTTGATGGGTAAAATCAAACCTCAGTCTTTCGGGTGTAATGTTTGAACCGGCCTGTTTCACCTGCGGACCCAAAACCCGCCGCAAAGCCTCGTGCAAAAGATGGGTGGCGGTATGCAGTCTGGTGGTCTTTTCCGAATGATCCAAAAGTCCGCCGGCAAATTTTTGTTGGGCCCCGCGACGAGATAATTCCTGATGCTCTCTCTTTGCCTTTTCAAATCCGGCTAGATCAACCTCCATTCCCTTTTCCTTGGCAATCTCGATGGTCATTTCAATGGGAAAACCATAGGTTTGATATAAATCAAAAGCCACTTTCCCTGAAAATTTTTTCCGTAAATCCTCATTTGCTTGTGCTACTTTAACTTTTACTTGTACGTCAATTTTTACTTGTTCTGCGAGTGCAATTTTCAATCCCCGGCCTAAGGTTTTTCTGAATTTTTCTTCCTCGTCATGAAAGGCCTGAACAATATTCTTTTCATTCTGTTTTACGTTCGCATAATCATTTTGATACATATCAGCGACTACGGGAACTAAATCCGACAGAAAATTTTTTTCGATTCCGAGAGTTTTAGCGTATCGAATTGACCGACGCAGAAGCCTGCGCGAAAAATAGCCCTGATCTTTGTTGGACGGAAAAACGCCGTCTGCGGCCAACATCACGGCTGCCCGCACATGATCTGCAATCACCCTGAACGGTTTTTTGTCTTCTTCATTCCCTTGATATTTTTTACCGCTTATTTCTTCCAAATGACAAATCAGCGGCCTGAAAAGATCGATGGTGAAAATATCCGGATTGCCGTTAACCGACGCCAAAATTCTCTCCAGGCCGCCGCCGAAGTCAACGTTCTTTTTGGGCAAAGGAGC
>PFXB01000103.1 GCA_002791435.1 candidate division WWE3 bacterium CG_4_9_14_3_um_filter_43_9 | reverse complement strand
CCAGCCAAATCTGAAGGTTCATTTCTCTCTGGCGCTAATTGCTATTTTTTTTGGTTTTATCTTTCAGATTTCTTTGACCGAATGGGCAACTTTGGTTCTGGTAATTTTTTTAGTGATTGTGGCAGAAATGTTTAACACTGCCATGGAAGAAGCTGTAAATACAGCCTCTAAAGAGTGGAGTCAGGAAGCCAAGCACGCCAAAGACGCCACCGCCGGGGCGGTTTTTTTGGCAGCCATAGGCTCTGTTATCATCGGACTGGTGATCTTTTTGCCGCATCTTCTTAAACTTTTGGGTTTTTGAAAATCTCCTATGAATCAGAAATATTTCATTCTCACCTACGGTTGCCAAATGAATAAAGCCGATTCGGAAAGAATTGCCGGTAAATTAGAATCGGACGGTTTTGTGAAGGCAAAAAATTCCGGAGAGGCGGATTTCATTGTCCTGAATTCCTGTGTTGTGCGTCAGGCTGCCGAGGACTCGGTTTTCGGTTTTGCAAAAAAGGCCCAGGCATTGCGGGAAATCAAGCCGGACATCAAGATTGTCGTGACCGGTTGTCTGGTGGGAGTAGAATCCGACCGGCCCAAAAGAATAAGCTTGCCCCAACTCCGCAAAAAATTACCATGGGTTAACGATTTTTGGCCGATCGGAAAAGTCGGACTCGAGGTTTCCCCCAAACGCGAGGCCAAAAAAAACGCTCTGGTACCGATTTCTTCCGGTTGTAATAACTTCTGCACCTACTGCGTCGTTCCTTATACACGGGGACAGGAAAAATCCCGCTGTCCTGAGGAAATCATTTGTGAAATCGAAACTTTGGTAAAAAACGGGGCAGAGGAGGTTCTTCTTTTAGGCCAAAACGTCAATTCCTACGGTAAAGACCTGAAACCGCCCAAAAGTTTTGCCGAGCTTCTTGAAGCGGTTCATTCAATCGGAAAAATCAAAAAGATCAAATTTCTGACAGCCCATCCCAAGGATATGTCGGATAAACTTATCAAAACAATTGCCGAACTTCCTAAAATCGACCGATATCTGCATTTTCCGATCCAATCAGGGGACGACGAAATTTTGCGGAAGATGAACAGAGGTTATACGGTAAAAGATTATCAAAAGCTGGTTGAAAAAATCAGGACCAGAATCCCCGGGGTTGAAATAGGTACAGACCTAATTGTAGGTTTTCCGGGAGAAACACGCGAACAGTTTGAAAATACGGTAAAAGTAATTAAAGAAATAAAGTTTGACAATGCCTTTATTGCAATGTATTCGCCACGGCAAGGCACCCCCGCCGCCAATTTTGCCGATGATGTGCCGCAAACGGAAAAACGCAGAAGGCACAAAATTCTTTTGGAGTTACTCCGAAAACAGAAGTTAAAATAATTATAAGACTAAATTTAGTATAATAAGACTCAATATGGCAGATAGTTTTTCCTGGCAAACAGAGGTTGGAAAAAAAGCGGTTCTTTCCCGTCTGAAAAATCCTGAAATTCTTTTCCCCGGGCTTTTTGCTCTTTCTATTGTATTTTTATCTCTTGCTTTTCTTCTTGGAGAGCTGAGCCGGGAACTTGGAATTCCTGTCTTATATTTATGGATTGTGGCCATCACCCTTTTTTTTGCTTTGGGATATTACTCTTACCGATATAACCGGATATTTTTCGCCAATAAAATTTTACGTTACGGAATAAATCAGGAAGGGATAACTTTAAACGGAGTCTTTACTTTATGGTCAGACTTTGTCGGGTTTCAGGACGAGCGGGAACAGGATCTGGGCTTTGCCGGTGTCGGCCTGGCAGATGCTACCCCAAAGCCTTTTGTGATCCAACTTCTGAGAACAAAATCATTAAGCAGCAAAGCGGTCCTGCTTTTTATGCCTGATGAAAAAACATATCAAAACGTACGTTCTTTAGTGATCGAAAATTTGAAATGCAAATGAAAACCGGTTTCTGAGGGGATAAATGCTTTTTGCAGCGTCCAAAAACTGCTTCTATAATTCTCCGATCAGTCCACCCTTTTCTTCTATTTTTTTCAGCTGCGGACGGAGCTCTTTCAGAAATTTATTTATGGAAATCAGGGTACGGTAACCTACCAGCGGGTGTGGCGAAACCGTGCTCAGGCACGATTCGATTCTACCCGGTTTCTTTTTTTGTGATACACTGAAGTTTAAGATGGAAAAATCAAACGTCAAAATCCCGGTTATCATCATCACAGGCGCAACCGGAGTCGGTAAAACCGACCTGGCTTTGAAAATGTGCCGTGAATTTGGTGGAGAAGCAGTTTCGGCAGACTCCCGCCAGGTTTATCAGGGAATGGATATCGGTACCGGCAAGGAAATTTTCGATCCGGATATCAGGGTTGAAAAGCAAGAAGGTGTTTGGAGGGTTAACGGTATCCCGATTTATCTTTACGACGTAGCCTTGCCTGATGAGGAATTCTCCGTTTCCCACTTCAGAACTTTAGCTCTGGATCAAATCGAAAATATCAGCAAAAGAAAAAAAATCCCTATTGTCGTCGGCGGAACAGGGTTTTACCTCAGGTCTCTGGTTGATAAAATAGATACCTTGATGATTAAACCGGATCGGAGTTTGCGACGGCGATTAGATCAAGTTTATAAGGAAAAAGGGGCCAAAGCTCTTTTTGATGAGCTGCTTTCCCAGAATCCCAAGTTGGCTAAAAGAATTGATCCTCAAAATCCTCGCCGCATTATACGCGCCATCGAAATTGCACTAAATCCCTACCAAATTACAAAAAAGACAAAGGAGCCTTGTTTGGAATTTTTATGGATTGGCCTTAAACTACCGCGCGAGCTTTTATATGCCAAAGCAGACGGAAGAGTGGAAGAGATGGTACGAAACGGTCTTTTGGATGAGATTAAAACTTTGCTTGAAGAAAGGTACGCCTGGGATTTACCTGTCATGAGTAGCATCGGTTACCGACAATTTCGTCCCTATTTCGAAGGAACAAAATCAATCGATGAATGTGTTCAGAAGCTGAAATGGGACACCCACGCTTATATCAGGCAACAGGAAACCTGGTTTAAAAAACAACCCGAGATAAGCTGGTTTAATCTGAACGAACAAGATGTTTTAAAAAGGATCGAAAGAGAAATTTGCGAATACCTAAAAAGGAGCGATTGTCAAGAACGACTTAATAAGTTAAAATGAGGGTGGAAATAATGTCCACCCTCAGTTAAAATAGATAATATGCAGGACGTCAAACTCGAAATTTCTTTACGCTCAATTCTGATTTTTGTAGCTGTTGTGGCGGCTTTATGGCTTTTGTACCAGATTAAAGAAGTAATTGTTATTTTGGCTTTTGCTTTTATTTTAATGTCGGCCCTCAATCCGGTTGTTGATAAACTGGAGAAAAAGATGCCGCGCACCCTGGCGATCATGCTTTCATATCTAGCCATGATTCTGATCGTGGGTTTGTTACTGGCGGTGGTAATTCCGGTTCTTATTTCCCAAATCGGCCTCTTTTTTAAAAATCTGCCGGCAATTATCAATAACCTTCTTCCCACTTTCAGCTTTTTGAAAAATAGCGGGGAACAGTATAACATCATCATTGCCTCTCAGGATTTGGTAAATCTTCTTTCTCAACAGTTTTCTCTTTTTTCCTCAAACCTTTTTAATGCCACCTTTGAATTGGTCAATGGAGTAGTGGGAATTGTAGCCGTAAGTGTGTTTTCTTTTTATCTTTTGCTGGAGCAAAGGGATTTGAAAAAGCAGTTCATCAATCTATTTCCGGCCGGCTCTCAAGAGAGAATATTTAATTTAATCTTAAAAATTGAAACTAAGCTTGGAGCATGGTTAAGAGGGCAGGCATTCTTATGTTTCATCGTGGGCTTTTTATCCTGGATTGGATTGACAGTTCTGCACGTTGATTTTGCCCTTCCCTTGGCGATTATTGCCGGTTTTCTGGAAATTATACCCAACATCGGACCGATCATTTCAGCCATTCCTGCTATTCTAGTGGCTTTGGTTTCTTCTCCTATTTTGGCCCTTTTAACAGCGATTTGGTACATTTTAGTTCAGCAAGCGGAGAATGCCTTTATTGTTCCGAAGATTATGTCTTCAGCAGTAGACCTGAATCCTCTGATTGTCATTCTGGCCATTTTAATCGGAGGGAAATTGATGGGAGTTACCGGCGTCTTACTTTCAATTCCGGTGATGGCAGTCTGCTTTACTATCCTTGAAGATTATCTTGAACACCGCAAGCAGTAGACTAGGAAAAGTCTTTCTAAACTCTTTCCAATAAATTATGATACGCCCCGAATGAACTTCCATTCTAGCTGATTGGTCAAACAGACTTTTTATAAGGGTCAAGCCCCAATATAGCCTGCTACATTCCAAATCCTTTCAGGAAGCGAGTAAGCCAGATTCTGTTCACCCCGCCAAGGCGGGGTTTGGCGATTATCTGTCTGATGCCCTTCTTTTCACTCAAGGCGAGCAGCCTTTTTTGAGTGTCATGCGGTTGCAGCCGGTAAGGATTGCCCGTTTCAATCCGCCGATTCGGCGGAGACGTTTCTGTTGCTCTAACTAGCAGTTGCCTGTTTCGGCTTACGCCGGATACCGTGCTCTGCGCTGTCTGGACTTTCCTCCCCGCCTCCGCCAGCTGGCGGATTGGCGGAGCAATCGCCCTGCTTCCTGAAAGGTAAAACGTATTATAGCAAAAAATGTTGCTTTACACAAAACAGCCTATATGATAAATTTAAATATCCACTCATAATCAAACTCTGCCCAGAGGGAACGTTTACTAGAGTGATCAAGGATCAAACAAAAATACCGCGGATCAAAACTGTTCACACGCCTCTTTATATTATCGTTTCTTCCATCGTATTCCCAAAATTGTCTTTTACTCAATATATGCGCGTGCGCCATTTCTTTAAACCTTTAATTGTGGATTTTTTGCGCCCATCTTTTTAATTGCGCCCAATAAAGTCCATCTTCAATAAAGACAAGAAGGAGAAAAGAGAAAATAAACACCTCCGGATGGTCAGCGGTGAAAACCACTGTGTTTATCTCAAGAGAGCGAACCCCCCCCGCCCAAAGCTACGCAGTTGTTGGCGGGTGGATGAAGCGCTTGCAATTCGTGCGAAGCACGTTACAGGGGCGAATCAAAAAACCGCGAGTGTGAGCTTGTCGGTTTTTTATGATCACAGGAGAGCACCACAACCCCCTGGTTGTGGATGGATCCTCTAAAATATCCGACGAAGTCGCCCGCCGAATAGGCGGAGACCCCGTGATTTCAGAGAACCACGGGCTCCTGCCCGTGGGAATCTATAACCATCCGAGTAAACCACTGACTTCATCCGTGGATGAATCGAATAATTGCGAACTCGCCGACCCTCCCCCGCCTGCCGGCGAGGCAGGGAGTCGGCGGGAAGTATACCACGGCGCAAGGAGTGGTAGTCCATCATTTTCCAGCAGAAGGGAGACAGACGCCATGCAACTCAACACATGTGACCAGATCGACGCGCTCAACGTTCTTGAGCATGTGAGCCAGGCGATAGTCTGCGCGCTCGAGAAGCAGATTGCCCTCACTAAGTGGTACAAACTGCTTGTGAGATGGAGACTCAAAAGTCAACTGAACTTTTGGAAAAATGCACTGCAGGTTGTCGAGACCCAGCTCATACTTCTGCATTGGGTTTTTCCAAGTTACGTAACGATCGAGGGAGTCGGCTCCCATGAACCACACAGGATTGATCGTCCGGAGAGACTTGCGGAAGTTCTATGCAGCTCAAATCCGCCGACTGCCGTCAGCGATGGCTATGGCCGCAATTTTGCACCACTGGCAGCACTTTTGGGTGTTCACCCCGCCGAGTTAGCGCTACGCTACCTTAAGCGTGAAGATCCGTAAGAGATGGTCAGAAGTTGGGCACTGCAGCTCGAAAGCCTGGAGTAATATTACTCCTCACCGTGTTATTCCAGGCTTTCCTTTTTCTTTCTTAACAGGCCATATAAATTGTATTATCAACCTTTCCGCGTTCAAAACTTATTTGATTTCTAACCTTTGGCTGGCGTTAGCATAATATTAAGTTTATGGGTATAATATTTGATACAGGGCGTAGATTCATATATACTTAAAATCATAGACAAACTTATTAGAAACCATGTTATTTTGCGAGCGTAAGCGAGCAAAAGAAGATACCATGAGTATCAAGCTCATGGAGATTCATTAAGGTATGCCTGTCCGCTTGCCTGGCGGATCTATACGCTAAACCAATTAAGGTTTTTTAGGAACGAAGACATTTAAATTGTAAGAAGTTATGACGACAAAATCAAACCATTCGGACGAACAAGCGTTTACGATCATCGAAATTCTGGTGGTAGTGGTCATCATCGGTATTTTGGCCTCAATTGTGGTTATTTCTTTCAACTCAACTCTGACAAAATCCAGGATTTCCAAAGCCAAAGCGGATATTGAAAATATTGACAAAGCGATGAATGCTTATAAAATCGATGTTGGAGAACTCCCTCCGCGCGGAGATTGTTGCTCAGCCTGCGCCTGCGGCACTTGGGCTGCCTGGGGACAAACCCAATGGGATCGGGCGATTGAAGCTCTGCGTAGCAACGATGGCGCCAACTGGTCCGGGCCGTATTTAAAAAGCGCTATTCCGCAAGATCCCTGGGGCCATTTTTATTGTTATGATGATAATGAAGCTAACTGTGATACTTATGGTGGACTTTACCAATGGGATGAAATGATGCAATATACAGCTACGCAAGGTGTCCAGGGGATTTGCCCTACCGGATGGCATATTCCAACTGATGATGAATGGAAAGTGTTAGAGGGAACAGTAGATAGCCAATATGGAGTTGGTCACCCTCAATGGGATTTATATTTATGGAGAGGTTTTGATGCAGGAAAACACTTAAAAACTACAACTGGATGGAATACAAATACAGGTACAGATACTTTTGGTTTTTCAGCACTGCCTGGTGGCGCCTCTGGTCCAGACGGTAATTTTGTTTTTTTGGGAAGTCTTGTTTATTGGTGGACTTCTACCGAGTACAGTTCTACGAATAAATGGTGCCGTGCTCTGTCTGAAAAT
>PFXB01000018.1:2202-7409 GCA_002791435.1 candidate division WWE3 bacterium CG_4_9_14_3_um_filter_43_9 | reverse complement strand
ATACTTAATATGAGAGTCGCATAATTTACCGTATCGTCATTCCCGCAAAAGCGGGAATCTAGAAACAACTGCGTGGATTCCCGGTTGAGGTCGGGAATGACACTTTTAGCTGCCGGCATCTGGCGAAAATAAGTTAAAAGTCAAAAATAAAAGTTTCTGGCTGCTGGCGGAATTATGCCGGTTTTATCTGAAAGGTAAAAACTAAACATGAAAAACGAAAACCAAAAATTAAAAATCATTCCCCTGGGCGGAGCAGGTTCGGTTACCAAAAATATGTTTGTTTATGAGAGTGAGAAGGATATCGTGGTTGTCGATTGCGGCATGGGATTTCCCGATGAAAGCATGTTGGGCGTAGATTTGGTAATCCCGGACATCTCCTATCTTTTAGAGAGAAGAAAAAAAGTGCGCGGGATTGTCATCACCCATGGCCACGAAGATCACATGGGCGCCTTGCCCTATATTTTGCCCCAGCTTAATGTCCCGGTTTTCGGGACGCGACTAACCATGGGACTCATTGAAGTTAAACTGAAAGAACACCAGTTGCTGAAAAAGGTGCGTTTGCAGACGGTGAACATGGATCAGCAGTTACAACTTGGAGATTTTCACTTAAGTTTCTTTGCGGTTTGCCATTCCATTCAAGACGCCATGGGAATTATTTTAAAAACGCCGGTCGGGATAATAGTACACGCCGCGGATTATAAGTTTGACTGGACTCCGGTTGACGGCCAAACTTTTGAAGTCGAAAAATTGGCCATCCTTAAAAAACAGGGAGGGATCAAAGTTTTGCTTTCGGATTGTTTGCGGATTGAAAAAGAAGGCTACACTTTGTCTGAAAAAGCGATCGGGGAGGCCTTTGACAGGGAAACGGAAAAAGCCTCAGGTCGGGTAATGATCACCACTTTTTCCTCCAATATTTCCAGGATTCAACAGGCGGCCGAGGTGGCAGCCAAACATCATCGGTATTTGGTTTTGGTAGGCAGAAGCGTTGAACAAAACGTGGAGGTAGCGCGTAAACTGGGTTATCTTAGATTTCCTGCAGGAATTTTGGTTAAAGTAGACCAAATCAAAGGCGTCGCTCCCCAAAAATTGATGCTGATTGTTGCCGGCAGCCAGGGTCAATCCGGTTCAGCCATGGTCAGGATTGCCAATCGCGACCACCGTTTTGTCAGAATCACAGAAGGCGACACGGTTATTTTCGCCTCTGATCCGATCCCGGGTTATTCGGATGGGGTTTATAATTTAATTGACCGCCTAAGTGACCAGGGAGCCAATGTCATCTACAGTGAAATAACTGACGACGTGCATGTTTCAGGCCATGCCTCCAAACAGGAGTTAGCCCTGATGTTGGGTTTAACCAAGCCTGAATATCTGATACCGATCGGGGGGCTTTTGCGACATCAAAAACATCTGGCTTTGCTGGCACAAGAAATGGGCATGCCCAAAGACCACGCTTTCATTCTCAAAGAAGGAGACGCGGTCGAGCTCGGTCCAAACTGGGCTGCTAAAGTTGCGGAAAAAGTGTCGGTTTCGGACGTCATGGTTGACGGAACCGGTATCGGTGATGTGGGAGAAATTGTGTTGCGCGACCGGCAGGTTTTAGCTGAGGAAGGAATTTTTGTGGTGATCATCAACCTGGACAAGAAAACAGGAAAGCTGATTCATCCTCCGGATATCATTTCCCGCGGCTTCGTTTTCATGAAAGAATCAGAGGATTTAATTGCGCGCTCACAAAAAATTGTCGAGCAAGTGATTGCCGAACATAGTCAAAAACAAGCAGAAAAGGGATTCATACGCCGTAAAATTATTGACGGACTGGAACGATTTTTATATGGCCAGACCGAACGCCGTCCCATGGTTTTGCCGGTGATTATTGAACTTTAAATAAATCAAGCACTAAATTCGAAATACTAAGCATCAAATAAATACTAAGCATCAAGGCACCAAATTCTAAACAAAATGAATTTTAGTTTATGATTTAGAATTTAGAGCTTATTTGGAACTTAGAATTTAAAGAATAGGATTTAAACATGGCTCGACGCAGAAACCGCAAACGCAAAGGGTCCATGCAACTGAAACTCAAGAAAGATAGCCTGAGAGGAATTTTGGCGGTTGTTTTTCTTGGTCTTTCCGCTCTTTTAAGTCTTTCTTTTTTTGGGCAGGTTATCGCCAACAATCTCTTTCAAGACGTACTCAATCGTTATTTCGGAAGCGGAACTATTTTTATCTCCGCGATCCTTTTCACCTTTGGTCTTTTTTTGACACGCCTAAAATGGCGGATTGGAAGGGCCAACGTCTGGCTGGGGTTACTCCTTTTTTTATTTTCATTTTTGGGCTTCGTTCAACTTTTTGCCCCTCCGTCTACCGGCTCGGAAACGTCTTCGGAAGGAGGCGGAATAATTGGAGCACAACTGACTGATGCTTTAGTCCGTCTTCTATCGCCCATTGGAGCGGGGGTTGTTTTGCTGTGTTTGCTTCTCATCGCACTTTTGGTTATTTTTAACGCTTCCCTGGACCAGAGTATTGCCGTGTTGGTGACCGCCACCGACAAAACAGTCGGATTTCTGAAAAACCTCGTTTCCGCGGGTTTGGCAAAATCAAACTCTAAAAAACCAGCGCTGGTTGTCAATGGCGGAGGCAAGGCAGGCGAGCATCAACCGTTGACTGACAAAACAAACTTAGCCAAAGAAATGAAGGTAATCGAGCCGAATAAACGAGAAATCAAAACCGAAATTACCACTCAAAGCAGGCAAGATACAGCCTTTGTCAACCTTCCGGTTTCTGAGAGCGTTTGGGAATATCCGCCGCTGTCTTTGCTTTCAGATAACCCCCCCACCGAAGCCAATCGTGGAGATGTGAAAGTCAACGCCCAAAGGATTGAAAAAACTTTGGATTCTTTTGGGATCAGAGCGCGGGTGGTCGAGGTTAATTGCGGCCCGGCAGTGACCCAATATGCCTTAGAGTTAACTGAAGGCACCAAAATTTCCAAAATTACCGCTCTCGGTAATGATCTGGCTTTAGCCTTGGCTGCGCCTACGGGGACCGTGCGCATCGAGGCTCCGATTCCCGGCAGATCTTTAGTCGGCATCGAAGTTCCCAACTATTCACCGTCTTTGGTTAATCTTAAAAGTGTGCTGGCTTCTGATTTGATGCGCAACTCCAAGTCGGTTTTGACGGTGGCTTTGGGTCATGACGTGGCCGGTCAACCCGTGATTTCAAATTTGGCTAAAATGCCGCACGTTTTAATCGCCGGCGCCACCGGTTCAGGTAAAACGGTGCTTTTAAACACTTTTATTTCGACCCTTCTTTTTCGCGCCTCACCTTATGAGATTAAACTGATTTTAGTTGATCCGAAACGGGTCGAACTTATTCAGTACAATGGCATTCCCCACCTTTTGACTCCCGTGATTGTTGAGGCTGAAAAAGTTTTATCGGCTCTTAAGTGGGCGATTGCCGAGATGGAGCGGCGTTACCATTTGTTCGAAACTGGTGCAGTCAGAAACATTGATGAATATAACGAAATGTCAGGTTTTCAGGCGCTGCCTTTTATTGTAGTTATCGTAGACGAGCTGGCGGATCTCATGGCCTATGCGCCCACCGAAGTGGAAGGGACTATCTGCAGGCTGGCGCAGATGTCGCGCGCCACCGGCATCCACCTGGTTTTGGCAACTCAGCGTCCTTCAGTGGACGTCATCACCGGTCTTATCAAAGCCAATATTCCGGCCAGGATTGCATTTAATGTGACTTCGCAGGTCGACTCGCGCGTCATTATCGATCAGCCGGGAGCAGAAAAACTTTTAGGACGGGGAGACATGCTCTATCTGCCGCCGGACGCCGCCAAACCGGTTCGCATCCAAGGAGTATACGTTTCTGACCCGGAAATTAAAAATGTGATTAGCTTTCTCAAAAAAAGCCAGGTCGAACCCGACTATCACGAGGAAGTCACCACCTATGCTTATCAAAAACTGGAAACAACCTCCGGCGAAGAAGACGAACTTTTTACTGAAGCAATAAAAGTGGTTTGTTCCCACGACAGAGCCTCGGCCTCATTACTGCAAAGACGTCTGAGTATCGGGTATGCGCGAGCAGCCCGGATTTTAGATCAGCTTGAAGCCCGTGGTATCGTAAGTCCGGCCGAGGGAGCCAAACCCAGAGATGTTTTGATTAAAAGCGCGGATGAATATTTTGGAAAAGAAGTGGGGTGAAAATTCATGAAAACAGTGGGTGGAATTTTAAAAAAAGCCCGTCAGGAAAAAAATTTGAGTCTGGAAGAAATCGAAAAAGCCCTCAAGATCCGCAAAAGCTATCTTGAGGCTTTGGAGTCTTCGGATTACGCCCATCTTCCGGCACCGGTTTTCATGAAGGGATTTCTGAAAGCTTATGCTCGTTTTCTGGGTTTAAAGGAAACCGAGGTGATTGCTTTTTGGAGACGCGAATATGACGAGAAAGCCAGTTTTAAAAAAGGAGCTCAAACCCCACCCCAGCCATTAAAGAAAGTCAAAGTGATTTTGACCCCTGGCCTGATCGTTGGTCTTTTTGCAATCATCGGAGTGGTAGGTTTCTTAATCTATATCTATTCCCAATACAGCTCTTTTGCCCTTTCTCCGGTTTTAATCATTGACAAACCCTTAGATTCTGAGAGACTCAAAGTTCCTTTTACCGAGGTGGTAGGCAGGACCGATCCGGAGGCCAAAGTGACCATCAACGGCCAGGAAATCAGAGTGGTTGAGAGCGGAGCTTTTGCAGTGAATGTTGATCTGGCGGCGGGTGAAAATACGATAGAAGTTGCAGCTACCAACAAACTCGGTCGGAAAAGCGTCGAAACAAGAAAAGTCTGGGTGGAGGAAACCACGCCTTCAGCCTCCTTGGTGGAGCAAGAAAGCCCGCAGGTTTATTCAGATGTTGAAGTGGAAGTCTTGGCTGATCCGGAAGCTGCCTGGTTGTCGGTAGAGGAGGATGGAGTCAAAACCTACGAAGGAGTTTTGTCCGCCGGAGCCAAAAGACAATTTAAAGCCAAAGAAGTAGTCAAGATCAGAACCGGCAAAGCCGATTCAACCAGAGTGACGGTCAACGGTAAAGACATGGGTTTGATGGGTATGAGCCCCGATCCGGCAGAAAGAGAATACAGAAAAGATTGAACGTTTTAAGACAGAGCAATATATGACAGAACAGTCGAATCCGGATCAAACATCTGCAGAAGCCGTAGATGA
>PFXB01000018.1:0-2166 GCA_002791435.1 candidate division WWE3 bacterium CG_4_9_14_3_um_filter_43_9 | reverse complement strand
GAAATACTATCACAAGAAACTTATCCGCGATGGGATAGTTGAAATTATTGAAGCCAAGGGTGGAGACTTTGAGGCCAAAACCTTAAGCGATAAAAATTTCATCCAAGAGCTTAAACTGAAACTAGTTGAAGAATCAAAGGAATTGTTATCGGCGCCATCCAACCGACTTTTGAATGAACTGGCGGATGTTTTAGAAGTTTTAAAATCAATTGCTTCTTATTACCACATTCCTTTTGGTGAGATTGGAAAATATCAGAAGAAAAAAAGGATTGACAGAGGAGGATTTAAGAAGAAACTATATTTAGTTTGGTCAACCGGAAAAAAGGATAAGTAGATAAAACCAGAAAGGAGGTGCAATCTCTATAAAATTAAAAAAAGCGTGTGGTCCCCGCCGAATCGGCGGGGAATACGAGGAGGAGGCCCTCATCGAGCCGGTGGGGGGATCGGACTTTTTGAAAAACGGAAAGTATCTGCGGAAACCTCCTGGGGACGGTTGTTCTCCAATACCTAATGCTTGTCTTTAAAACTTTTAAGTAATTAAAATAACAAAGAGATAAGCGCACAACCCCGAGAATCTCTTCCCGGTTTTCCCATTTAAATAATCTAAATTCAAAAACCCCTTAGTTGAGTTTTGTGTTTGGTAAATCTCGGGGTTAAATTTAAAAAGGAGAACTGCAATGTGCGGAATCTGCGTATATATCGGTCATGATAATTCTGCTTCCGGCCGGGTCTTTGAGGGTTTGAAAAAATTGGAATACCGCGGTTATGATTCCTGGGGAATGGCAGTTTTTTCCGGGAATCGGGTAAAGGTTATAAAAAGAGTAGGTAAAATCCATGATTTTTCTGAAAGAAAGAACCTCCCCAAAGGTAAAATTACCCTTGGCCATACCCGTTGGGCAACACAGGGAATAGTTAGCGAAAAGAACGCCCATCCGCATTTTTCATGCCGCGGGCGTTTCGTAATTGTACACAACGGAATTGTCGAAAATTATCAAGATTTGAAGCGGAAATTGACTGCTGCCGGAATTGGGTCGGTCAGCGAGACAGATACTGAAGTTATCGTTAATTTGCTTGAGTATGAAATGACAAAAAAACAAAACATGGTTGATGCTTTGATATCCGTCACCCAGATTATTCAAGGCCGTAACGCCTTCGTGATTTTTGATCGTGTTGAAAAAACCGTTTGGGCGGTAAAGGGCGGATCGCCGCTGCTTTTGGGAATAGGTAATGATGGGATTTATGTAGCTTCCGATTTCAGTCCTTTTCTTGCGGAAACCAAACGGGCGGTTTTTTTTGAAAATAATGAATTGGCACAAGTTCTTCCTGGCGGATTCCGGTTTTTTTCGGCAGTTGACGGCCAGCAGATCAAAAAGGAAATTACCTTCCTGGATTATAGCGAAGAAGAAATCACCAAACAAGGATTTCCCCACTTTTTTATTAAAGAAGTAAAAGAACAACCGGGAGCTCTTTTAACATCCCTGAAAAGTAATCTGGGGAATATCGACAGGGCAGCGGAATTGGTAAATAACGCGGAGAGAATTTTTTTATGCGGTGCTGGAACCGCGGGCAGAGTGGCTGTTTTAGGTTCCCAATTGTTGTCCAGAATCGCCGGATGTTTCAATACAGCTTTTGTGGCTTCGGAATTTGCAACCTATCTACCTTTCTTCAATCAAAAATCTTTGCTCATTACCATTTCACAGAGCGGAGAAACGGCAGATACTCTTGAAGCGGTCGAACAGGCAAAAAGAAAAGGAGCTCAAATTTTGTCAATTGTCAATGCAGCCGGTTCATCGCTGATGCGGGAATCGGATTGGTCTTTTCCGATGAACGCCGGAATTGAAAAAGCCGTGGCTTCCACCAAAGCCACCACAACTCCGATTGCACTCCTGACTCTTTTGGCTTTTAACATGGCCGGTCAGAAAGAAAAAGGGGAGGTATTAATTAAAAAGATCAGTTTTAGGCTGGCAAAATTTCTAGATTCCGATGAGATCGAAAAAATCAAATTACTGGCCAAAAAGATCAAACTGCAGGAAAACATCTATATCATCGGCAGGGGAATTTCCTACCCCACGGCCTTGGAGTGTGCCATAAAACTTCAGGAACTGGCTTGTGTTCATGCCGAGGGAATTGCCGGCGCGGAATTGAAACATTATGCGCTTTCTTTGA
>PFXB01000131.1:2197-3051 GCA_002791435.1 candidate division WWE3 bacterium CG_4_9_14_3_um_filter_43_9 | reverse complement strand
TGCTGCAGGTATATCCGGTTAAATCCGTCCGGCAACAGGTTCCGCCTTTACTGGCACAGGTTGGCAGAGAACAGGTTTTACAACACTGATCCCCGAGACTGCAACCACTTACGGGTGTAATCGGATCAGTACAACTCGCGCCTGAGGGACAACAAGTATATCCTAATCCTCCCAAATCAAGGTTACAATCTGGCGGCTGACAATCTTTGCAACAGACTTCCGTGTCTTGACAATCTCTCGCTTGAGAAAGCTTGTCGGCTGCTTGACAACGATGAGACGGACAACACTTTCCCCCAAGACTTGAACAAAAAGGAAGAAGACAGGTTTGACAACATTTCTGGCCTGCTCCGCAATCAGAAACACCTCCTTGAGAAACGTCACACAGATCGCTCTCGCAACATACTCCGGTTACCCCATCACCATCTGCAGCGCAGGTTGGCAAAATAATTGCCTGACAACCATTATGAGCCCAAAACCATTTACAAAAAGTTGGGTTTGAACAAGAAAGGTAATAATAGGTAGCTGATCCTGAATGATAATAAATATTATCACCGGTTTTTTCTCCTTCCAGTGGCGCGCAAATGGCATAATTACTTGAATCTGACGAGAGGTAATAACTATAAAGATAGGTGCCGCTGCCGAGCGGATCAGAAATATTTGAAGTCAGATAATCTTGATTTTTAAGATCAGAAAAGAAATTGGGCTGATTGCTATATTCATATTCTTCTGCTCTACCGGGATACAAGTGATTATCCGAATAGTATTCCTCCAAGCTGGAAGTTAATCTTTGAATGTCAGCGGCGCGGCGGTTGTCTCTGGCTTTTTGACGAAAGAGGGGAGTACGGCTGATGACT
>PFXB01000131.1:1724-2147 GCA_002791435.1 candidate division WWE3 bacterium CG_4_9_14_3_um_filter_43_9 | reverse complement strand
ACTAAACCCAGCAGAAGATTTAGGGCTTTCCATTGAATCTTTCATATCTCTTCAGTTTACCAATTGGCCGGATCTTCATCAATATAACCAAAATAAGTCCCTAAAATATAAACTTTATCCTGCGATTCGAGCAGGGCAGCTAGTTCAAATTTATCACTTTGAATCGGACCGGCGGCATATTTATATCTTAAAATCTTGCCGTTTTTGTTTAAACTTCCATTCGCCGGGTCAATAGCTAACTTGGGAATGTACTCCGCAATGTCATACAAATTTTCGGCAGGTGGGGGGTCTCCTGCCATCCAACCGCTGGTGACAGAATTCTGCTTTTCTGCTAAAGTCATGTCGTCTCTGGTTGATTCAGAATAGCAAGCCGGTTCGTTTTCAGCTTCATAGTACTGACAACCCTCGCCCGAGGGTACCCCC
>PFXB01000131.1:1346-1661 GCA_002791435.1 candidate division WWE3 bacterium CG_4_9_14_3_um_filter_43_9 | reverse complement strand
CGTCGGGTTTCACGGCAATAAAAACCAGCGTACTTAGAATTCCTATCAAAGCAATCACGATTAAGATTTCGATAAGAGTAAAGGCATTCTGTGTTTGCCAGGTTCTGATCTTCATTAAAGCTATTTCATAATTTCTAAGTTGAATTTGGTACTTCGTTTCATTATTTCCCGTGTCATCCTGGAACCCGCCGTTTAAGCGGAGTGATAGGATCTAGTCCGATTTAATCGGGACGTTTTGGAAACGCTTTGCTAGATGCTATCTCCGCCAACTGACGGATCCAGCATGACAAAACGCAACAAACATGAAATCTTATG
>PFXB01000131.1:423-1318 GCA_002791435.1 candidate division WWE3 bacterium CG_4_9_14_3_um_filter_43_9 | reverse complement strand
CAATAATTGACCCGAATTGACCCGTTGCGTAATTAGAAAACCAAGTGGTCGCTCGTGTCATTCCTGCCTACCGCAGGCAGGCTGGTGCTCCGCCGACCGGCGAGTACCCAGAATCTAAAAACGACTGAAAACTGATTCTGGACAAGCCAGAAAGACATTTTAGGATGCAATTACGCAATACATCTATCATCATTAACAAAAATTGTATATCCCTTTTTACCAACAATAGGTTGTCGGCGCCCAGGTTCCGCTCTGAAAACACAGGGCGTTACCGGTAGCTCCACTTTTTGGCTCTTCTAATCTGGCCGAAAGACTGTATTTGACACCGCTTTGGGTCATATATAAATAGTGACGGGAGTTAGCCTCATTCCAAGTAGCACCGGTATTGACCGTATCAACCGGGATTTTAGCCACGTGATCAGTCAGATTTGGAGTCGTCGGCTGAGATGCCGGACACGTTCCCGTACAAGGAGCCAACCAACCGGATTTGGTGGCATTGGTCCGCGCCACATCTGCAGTGGCATTTTGATCACAAATCTGTCTTGCGGTAGCGCCGCAGGTGGCCGATGTGGCATTCATGGACGAAAACTGATACAGATTGCAGCCAACCGCATTACAACCCGGAACGTAAGTGGGATTAACCCCGCCGGTTGTCGAAGCCATATAAAGATCAATGGCTTTTCGCAAAGTGGTTAAATCGGATTGCCGGTTTGAATCCCTGCCTTGTCGCAACATTTTTGCAGGATTAATGGCTAAAAGCACCACCGCAGCCAAAACGCCGATAATGGCGATTACCACTAAAAGTTCGATGAGGGTAAAACCTGAATGATTTTTAAATAACTTTTTCACTTTTTCGCCTCCTTTCTCGGAGCAGTTTTTATGTTTAAAGCTTTTC
>PFXB01000131.1:0-389 GCA_002791435.1 candidate division WWE3 bacterium CG_4_9_14_3_um_filter_43_9 | reverse complement strand
AGAATAATTTTTGCGGAATGTAAATAGTACGAATTCGTATTTTGATCTCTTTCTTTTAGGGGATCATCCTCTTAAATCAAGAGGATGATCCCCTTTCTTCGTAAAACCACCCTCAAACCAAAAAGGGGGCAGTGAAGCCCCTTTTTTGAATTCAAGTCATCAAAGTTTTACCAGCAGGTTCCGTCGGCTAAAGTTCCGGTTTCAAAACAAGCACCCTTGGTTGTGTCTTCTCTCTTGGCTCGCAAAGTATATTTGTCTCCAGCTGGATTGGTTGTATAACTGTATTGATATGTCGCCCCATTGGAAGGATCAACTGGAACCTTGGCAATCCATTCAGTGAGATTTGCTTCTACCCCGCTAGTGGTACAAGTAGCTGAATAGGGGGCTAA
>PFXB01000037.1:1931-8275 GCA_002791435.1 candidate division WWE3 bacterium CG_4_9_14_3_um_filter_43_9 | reverse complement strand
CCTTTATAACGTTGGGTCGTATATTTTTCAGACGGACGTTCGCGGATGATTTTTTCTTTTTCTTCCTCCAGGTAGGCATAAAAAATTTCTTTGCCAAACTGAATTTTATACAAGGGAGGCTGGGCAATGAAAAGATGTCCGTCTTCAATTACAAAAGGCAGATATCTGAAAAAGAAAGTCAAAAGGAGAGTACGGATATGTTCACCGTCAACATCGGCATCGGTCATCACTATGATGCGGTCATAGCGCAATTTAGTCCGGTCAATCTGCTCTCCGATTCCCACGCCGAGAGCGATAATCAAGGCTTTTAGTTCTTCAAACCCTAAAACTTTATCCAAACGAGCCCGTTCGGTATTCAGAATTTTTCCACCGATGGGTAAAACCGCCTGGAATTTTCGATCTCTTCCCTGTTTGGCACTCCCTCCAGCCGAGTCTCCTTCCACCAGCAAAAGTTCGCACATTTTTGGATCAGTTTCCTGACAATCAGCCAGCTTCCCCGGGAGCGTGATCCCTTCCAAGAGTCCTTTACGAATCACCGTTTCTCGTGCTTTTTTGGCTGCGATTCTAGCTTCAGCCGCCAGCAGAACTTTTTCAACTATTTTTTTGCCCTCGGTAGGATGCTCCTCTAAATAGACATTCAGTCCATCCCGCATGACACTTTCGACCAAGGGTTTCACCTCAGGGGTACCCAGTTTGGTTTTTGTTTGGCCTTCGAATTGAACTTTATTGGCATCAAACTTGAGGTTGATGACGGTTGATAAACCTTCTTTCAAGTCGTCGCCGGTTAGCGTGTCGGCCTCTTTCACGTTTTGTTTCACTTTTTTAACATAATCGTTGAGCGAGCGGGTTAAAGCCGAACGGAAACCAGTGACATGAGAGCCGCCTTCAGGCGTGGGGATGTTATTAACGAAGGATTCGATAGTTTCGGAATAACCGTCGTTATAACAAATGGCTATTTCGATCTCAATGCTATCGACGAAAGTGTTGGTGATTTCTTTACGGATGTAGATCGGATCGTGCAAGATATTTTTACCGCGATTGATTCGCAAGACAAAAGATTTAATGCCTCCCTCGAAATAAAAAGAGTCTTCCTTGTAAGCCCGTTCGTCCTTAAACACTATAAATAAACCGGGAGTAAGATAGCAGATTTGTCGCAGTTGATTTTTGACAGTTTCATAATCAACAGCAACGGTTTCAAAAATTGATTTATCGGCCGAAAAGGTCGTTTTTGTGCCTGCACCACTGATTGGTAGATCAGTTTTTATTTCTTTCAGATCGGCTGTCGGCGCACCTTTTTGATATTCTTGACTATAGAGCCTACCATCACGCTTGACTTCAATCTTAAGCCATTCGGAAAGAGCGTTAACCACTGACGCTCCCACGCCGTGTAGTCCTCCTGAAACTTTGTAGCCTCCTCCACCAAATTTTCCTCCGGCGTGGAGTTTCGTCATGACAACTTCCAAAGCGCTTTTATGGTATTGAGGCATGACATCAACAGGGATTCCTCGTCCGTCATCCTCAACACTGATGCTTTCATCCGGATGGATGGTAAGGAGGATTGTTTTACAAAAACCTGCCAAAGCTTCATCGACGCTGTTGTCGACAATTTCGCGGACTAAGTGATGAAGGCCTTTTTGGTCGGTGGAACCAATGTACATCCCCGGCCTTTTGCGTACCGGTTCTAAGCCTTCGAGAACTTGAATTTTAGAAGCATCGTAGGTTGATTTTAAACTCATAAGACGTTGATTCTGGTGGTAAAAACACAAAGGGTGTCATCCTAAGCAATCAAATGACACCTTTGAAAGCTATGTTTTAGTATAGCATAAATAGTTCAAAATTCAAGGGTCGGAAGTCAAAACGCAGATGGCTTCTGGCTACTAGCATCTGGCTGTGAAGCAGATGTTATTCCGGACTCGCCTGCCCGCCCCCGCCTGATAAGCGAGGCAGGGAATCGGAGGGATCCGGGATCCCGTGGGAAATGTGGTAACTCAACGAGATTCCTTACCAGGAGCCAGGAATGACACAAGGAGAGACAAGAATAGTATTTTACTTCTTTACTTTCTTAATCTGCAGTTTTCGTACTACCTTTTTAGTTGTTTGAGGCGGAAAAGTTTTTTCTCCATCCTCTTTATCGGGTTGAACGGGATGCTTTTTCTTTTCAACCGGAGCGGAAATAGCAGGAGAAGATGGGGCGGAAATAGGATTTTCTTCGATGACGGAAATAGGTTTTTCCAGCTTTAATTTTTCATCAACTTTGAGATTTTCTTCACCTTGCTTCACCGGAAGTTTTTCTTGCAGTTCAAATGTCAAACAACACATCAGCTTTCCGCAGATACCAGTTGATTGAGCTAGATTACTAGTTAAACCCTGTTTTTTTATTAGAGTCTGGGGAATCGATTCAAATTTTGACAAAAAAGTTTTACAGCACAAAGGTTTTTGACAAGGGCCGATACCGCCTATCATTTTAGCCTCATCGCGAGAACCTACCTGATGCAAACGCACAGGTTCGCCAAAAGTGGTATTTAACTCACGAGCTAAATTTCTAAAATCAACTCGGTTGTCTGCCGAAAAATAGACGGTTAGATTCCCGCGTTCTCTTTTGATTTGAACCAGCTTCATTGGCAGATCATGTTTTTCAATCAAACGGTTAATCGTTTTAATATCGGCACAGGGACTTTTATCGTCGGCAAGCGCCTGATGTTTTTGATCGTAAACCATAAATTTCCTTTCTGTAATGGGTTGAGGTCCTTTATTTTTAAGCGAATATCCCGAACTCAAAAGTGGTAGTTCATTGCTGGCAGATTTAAGGCTAGGAAATCCCAGACCAAACGCGAATTAACGTTAGCTTGTAAGAGAGACTGGGCCCTTTTAATTTCTTGAATTGAGGCTCTGGCTTTTTTAAAATCGTCAGGTTTTACCCGATCAATATTCTCTATTAAATTATCTCTTAAAATTTCTATCCAGATTTCTAGAAACTCACTTAATTTTTCAATATCCTTCAATTTTCTATTGACTGAGTCTAATCTTTCGACTAAAGAACCGAAGAGAAAAGCTTTAAAGGTAGCGATCGTTTCATTTGAGTAACTTTTTTCCTCGGCCAAACCTGATTTTTGGGTGCTTAAAAATATCAACTGACAACGCGAAATCACGGTGGGAAGAAGCTGTTTCGTGTTTTCTGCCGTCAAGATGATAACCGAATTTGGATAAGGTTCTTCTAATATTTTTAAAAAAGCATTCTGAGCAGGCAGGGTTAAATTTTGAGCTTCTTTGACAACCACCACTTTTTTGGAATGTCCATAGGGTTTTAAAATTAGAGCATGGGTAATTTTTCGGATCGTTTCAATGCCGTAATCGTCACAAATTAAGGAAAAATCAGTGGAATTTGCGACGGTTGCTTTTTTAATTCCTAAGATTAACGCCGCAAAGTCCAAAGCTGCGTTCAGGCGTATTAATACCTGTCCTCCACTGATTAAATATGAGGCCGCAGTAGAATCGTTAAGATGCTTTTTTAGTTGGTTTTGTAGATCTAAATCAGACATGTCGTTCTTGACAATTATAGCACATCTCTTTTACAATGTAAGTATGATTTTAGTGATTATTTCAAGCTTTAAAAGCCTCAGGCAAGTATAGAAGAGAGTGCTCTGCCCATGTTGATTAAAAGCAAAAAAAACCTTGAAGATATTCTACAAAAAAACGGAGTTTTAACCCCAGAACAGGTTTCCCAAGTTAAGCTTGAATCAGTAACCACGGGCTTCCCCATTGAAAAAATTTTAATCGATAATAACTGGGCTGTCGATGAACAGATCATTAAAGCCAAATCGGAACTGCTCAATATTCCTTTCGTTGAGATTTTAGAACAAAAAATTCCGACCGAAGTCTTATCTAAAATTCCCGAGCCCGTCGCTCGCCATTATAATCTCATCCCGTTTTCCCTGGAAAACAATTATCTTTTAGTGGCCATGGCTGACCCTTTGGATCTGCAAGTGATTGAATTTCTGGAAGCTAAAAGTGGCTATCAAATCAAACCGAACTATGCTCTTCCCAAAGATATTAATAAAGCGATTGATGATCAATACAGCTCTTCCATTGACACCGAAGTTCGCGCCGCCCTAAAAGAAACCCAGGTTGAAACCAAAGAAATCGAAGAAAGCTTAAAGGATATGAGCAAAGTGGATGAGGTGATTCGCGATGCGCCGGTGGCTAGGATTGTTTCGACAACCTTAGAGTTTGCGGTTAAGTCAAGAGCCTCGGATGTCCATATTGAACCAGGAGAAGAAAAAACACGCATTCGTTACCGGATTGATGGAGTTTTACAAGAAAGAGTGATTTTACCTCTCAAAGTTACCGAGGCGGTCGTTTCCAGAATTAAGATTCTTTCCAACATGAAAATAGATGAAAAACGTATTCCCCAGGATGGGCGTTTCGGCATTAAGGTTGCGGATCAAGAGGTAGATTTGAGAGTTTCAACATTACCTACTACTCACGGTGAGAAGGTGGTTATTCGTCTTCTGCGCAAAGGCGGCGGCATCCCCTCCTTTTTAGATCTTGGACTGGGTGGCACTGCTTTAAAAAGATTTGAAGAAAATTTAACTCGTCCGCACGGAATAATTTTGGTCACCGGTCCTACCGGCAGCGGTAAGTCAACCACTTTATCTTCGGCCTTGAGTAAGTTAAATTCAGTCAGAGTCAACATTATAACTTTAGAAGACCCGGTTGAATATGCCGTTCCCGGTGTCAATCAGGTTCAAGTCAATCCGGCGGCCGGTTTAACTTTCGCCTCTGGTCTGCGCTCGATATTGCGCCAAGACCCGAATATTATCATGGTGGGTGAAATTCGAGACTCGGAAACAGCTGAGCTGGCTGTTCAATCAGCTCTTACCGGGCACCTGGTTCTTTCAACCCTTCATACCAACAGTTCGGCCGGCGCTTTGCCCCGCCTTTTAGACATGGGCGTTGAGCCTTTTTTAATCGCCTCTTCGATGAACATTGCCATGGCGCAAAGATTGTGCCGTGAAATCTGTCCCAAATGTAAAGAAAAGGTCAAAGATGATAAAATTTTAGTCGATGAAGTCAAAAAAGAATTAGGCAATCTTTATCCCTCCAAAGCAGTTACTTTTTATAAAGGAAAGGGTTGTCCGGAGTGCAACAACACCGGCTACACAGGCAGAATTGGCATTTTTGAAGTTTTAAAAGTATCAGAGAAAATAAGTCAGATGGTTTTATCCCATGCTTCAGCCGGAGAAATAGAAAAGCAGGCAGTTGCCGAAGGCATGATCCGGATGAAACAAGACGGTTACCTTAAAGTTCTAAATGGGTTAACCACGGTTGAAGAAGTCTTGAGAGTGGCGCAGGACTAAGAGAAAAGTCAAGATGTTCGACGAAGTCGAAGATTTCTTCGCCAAGGGCGAACAAATTTAAAAGTCAAAAGTCAAAATTAAGGCAGTTCTTTCCGCCGAATCGGCGGATCGAACAATAATTTTTATACTTCGACTGAAATGGAGAAGTACAACTATTTAAAGGAGAATTAAATTGAAAGACAGCATGAATATTCGCGATTTGTTGGAAACGGTGGTAAAAAGAGAATCCTCCGATCTGCACCTCATCGTTGGCGCCATGCCCACCTTACGCATCGATGGCAGGTTGGTACCGATCGAGGGGAGTCAACCTTTAGATTCAGAGATTGCAGAGAAATTGATTTTTTCCCTGCTAACCGCAGAACAAAAGGAAATTTTTCTAGCCAATAAAGAGATAGATTTTTCTTTTGCCTTAGGCGAAGTTGCCCGTTTTCGGGTTAATTGTTATTACCAAAAAGGATATTTAGCTGCAGCCTTAAGATATATCCCAACTCAAATTAGAAAAATGGAGGATCTAGGAATTCCAAGGCTTGTTCAGCGATTTACCAAGCTTCCTCAGGGATTTATTTTAGTAACAGGTCCAACCGGTCATGGAAAATCCACGACTTTGGCCGCTCTTATTGATGAGATTAATCAAACCAGACCAGTCCATATCATTACCATCGAAGATCCGATCGAATATGTTTTTAGCCACCGACAAGGTTTGGTTTCCCAACGAGAATTGCATTTGGATACCCATTCCTGGGAAATAGCCTTAAGGTCAGTCTTGCGTGAAGACCCGGACGTGGTTTTAATCGGTGAAATGAGAGATTTTGAGACTATCGCGGCTGCCCTCACTATTGCAGAAACCGGGCATTTGGTCTTTGCAACTTTGCATACCAACAATGCGGCGCAAACGGTTGATCGTATTATTGACGTGTTTCCCGAACATCAACAGGCCCAAGTTCAAGCTCAGCTAGCGAACACTATAGAGGGTATCGTTTCTCAAAG
>PFXB01000037.1:0-1890 GCA_002791435.1 candidate division WWE3 bacterium CG_4_9_14_3_um_filter_43_9 | reverse complement strand
AAATTCTCTTTGCCACCCCGGCCTTGCGAGCTCTTATTCGAGAAAGAAAAACCCATCAGATTAATAACTTAATTACAACTTCTTCAGCTTTAGGCATGCAGACTTTAGAACAGTCATTGGCTCATTTGATTCGTGCCGGTAAAATTACGCTGGAGGAAGCCACTGCCCATACTTTAAATCAGGACGATTTATTAAGAATGGTGAGTGGAAAAGAAAAGCGGGAGTAAGGTTAAAAGTTAAAGGTCAAAAGTAAGATAGTTCTCTCCGCCAGATAGGCGGATCGAACAATAAATATTATGCTTCGACCAAGCGACCCGCCAGATGGCGGGGAGCGCATGGAGAAGTACCATAAAAAGTAGAAGGTCAAATTCCATGCAAACATTTGCTTACACGGCTGTTAATTCTGAAGGAAAAGTTAAATCTGGATTAATTGAAGCTGCGGATGAGTCTCAGGCGGCTACAATTTTGAGAGAGCAAAAATTGATCATCACCTCACTGGAGGCTAAAAGAATTTTTGCTTTATCCGGATTTTTAAAAAAATTTAAAAAAGTACCGGAAGAAGCGAAAGTGGTTTTTGCTCGTCAATTAGCCACCATGGTCGCCGCGGGCTTAACCCTGTCCAACGCCTTGGAAATTTTGGAAAAGCAAACCACCAATCCTTATTTTAAAGAAATAATAGGGAAAATGGTGCGCGATATTGATGGCGGATTGAGTTTTTCTAAGGCTCTGATGAAATATCCGGATGTTTTTCCACGCATTTTTGCCAGTTTAATTATGGCCGGAGAAGCCTCAGGCTCGCTGGATAAGATACTCAATCGTTTAGCTGATATGATGGAGCAAGAACACGAGTTTAAAGCAAAAACCAAAGGCGCTTTGATTTACCCAATCATTGTCATGATTGCCATGGGCGGTGTGGTTGCTGTTCTATTCATTTTTGTTATTCCGAAATTAACGACGATGTATGAACAGATGAGCGTTGATCTTCCTTTGCCAACCAAAATTTTAATTGGTTCTTCAAAATGGGCACAAAATAATTGGTTAGTTGTCATAGTAATATTGCTGGTTGTTTTTTTTCTACTAAGATCCTTTTCGAAAACGGTAAGGGGCCGTTATTATTTTGCCGATGCAAACTTAAAACTACCCATTGCCGGTAAACTTTCAAAACAGATTCAGTTCGGATCAATCTCACGAACCTTGAGCATGCTTTTGGGCGCCGGAGTTCCTATTCTGGAGTCTTTGGATATAATCCGCGAAACGGTGGGCAATATTCGGATTCGGGAAGCGATTGCGAAAACCGCTCTAGACGTTGAAAAAGGAGAGTCGATCGGCAATTCAATGTCAAAAAATCCTATTTTCCCGCCCCTTTTTACCCAAATGATTTTAGTGGGTGAAAAGACAGGCAAGATCGATGAGGTTTTAATTAATGTCGCCGATTATTTTGAAAATGAGGCTATGCATACAACAGAGGGTTTATCAGCCGCGATAGAACCTTTGATTATTATTTTGTTGGGAGTAGGAGCGGGATTTTTAATTATCTCCATCGTACTGCCGATCTATAAAATAACCACCAGCTTTTGAAGTTGTAGTTCTCTCCGCCAGTCGGCGGATCGAACAATAAAGTCATTATTCTTCGACCAAAATGGAGAAGTACCATCAAATAAGTCAAAAGTATGTAGTTCTCGACTGCGCTCGAACAGTAATTTTTATACTTCGACTGAAGCGGAGCGGAATGGAGAAGTACAACTAAAAAAGATTGGGGTTTGAAAATACTTAGGCGAATTGACAGGTGGTAATAAATATGTTCTAATGAAAATAGGATGATTTATCACCTTTTTTCTTCTGCCTCGTTGGTTTTACAAAAAAATATAACTGCTCCGAGAAAGGAGGTGA